>DASQFG010000610.1:0-6020 GCA_035633315.1 Nakamurella sp.
CAGCGCGGACAGCCCGGCTGCCGGGTCGGCGTCGGCCAGCTCCTCGGCCACCGTCACGATCGCCAGCAACGAATCCCACTTGTCCCGCAGCGCACCGGGCGCCGGTGGTTCGTCGGAGAGCCCCACGGTCGACAGCACGGCCCGAACGGTGGGCACCAGGGCCCGCCGCGGGGGGCTCGCGTCGGCGTCGGGCCGATCGGCGTCTCGCTGATCAGGATCGGAATCCGCCGCGGGTTCTGCTGGCGGGTCCCGCTGCGCGACGCCGCGCAGCACCGAGATCGCCTGCCTGACCTCCGGCCGGGCGAAGAACCGCTCACCGCCGCGCACCACGTACGGCACCGCCTCGCCGGTCAGTGCCTCTTCGTAGACCTCCGACTGGGCATTGATCCGGTACAGCACCGCGATACCGGACGCCGGCATGCCGCCCTCGATCAGCGCGGCCGCGGAGCGAGCCACCGCTGCCGCCTCGGCAGGTTCGTCCGGATGCTCGGCGAAGGTGGCCGCGGGGCCGTCCGGCAGGGCCGCCACCAGCCGCAGCCGGTGCCGGGTGGCGGCTCCGGAGGCGCCGGCGATCACCCGGTTGGCCAGCGTCACCACCTGTGGCGTGGACCGGTAGTCCCGTTCCAGCCGGACCACCGTCGCCTGCGGGAACCTGCGGTCGAACCCGAGCAGGTAGCTGGGCGAGGCGCCGGCGAACGAGTAGATGGTCTGGTTCGCGTCGCCCACCACGGTCACCTGGTCGCGCTCGCCGAGCCAGGCATCCAGCGTGCGCTGCTGCAGCGGCGTCACGTCCTGGTACTCGTCGACCACGAAACACCGGTAGCGGGAACGGAACTCGCGAGCGACAGCCTCGTCGTCCTCGAGGATGGCGCAGGTGTGCAGCAGCAGATCGTCGAAGTCCAGCTGCTCGGACTCGTTCTTGACCGACTCGTACACCTCGAAGACCTTGGCAACCGTCTCGGCCGGCAGCGGGGTGTCCCGCCGGTGCTTGGCGACTGCGGCCAGGTAGTCGGAGGGACCGGCGAGGGAAGCCTTGGCCCATTCGATCTCGCTGGCCAGATCGCGCAGCGTCGCCGCGTCGGTGCCGGCATTCGCGCGCCGGGCGGCGATCGCCACCAGTCTCAGCTTGTGCTCAAGGACGGGCCACAGCGCACCACCGACCGACCGCGGCCAGAAGTACCGCAACTGCTTCAGCGCCGCAGAGTGGAACGTCCGGGCCTGCACCCCGGCGACACCGAGGGAACGCAGCCGCACCCGCATCTCCCCCGCCGCCCTGGTGGTGAAGGTGACGGCGAGGATCTCGGAGACCGGGTGCGCGCCGGTGGCCACCAGGTGCGCGATGCGATGGGTGATGGTGCGGGTCTTTCCCGTGCCCGCCCCGGCCAGCACGCAGACCGGCCCGGAGGGCGCCAGCACCGCCGCTCGCTGCCCGTCGTCGAGCCCGGACAACAGGTCCACCGTCACCTCCCCATGCTCGCACACGTGTACGACGCTCCCACCACCCCGCAGTCACACACCCCAGCGGCCGGTGCAAGGCGTGCCGCCGGACGGTCGTGCTCAGCCGCTCTCGGCCCAGCCCTGGATCATCCGGTGAGCGATCGACACCCGGCCGGGCAGCATCATGGCGCCGTCGTCGCCGGTGACGTCGCCTCCGGACCAGCCGTCGTCGGGGTTGCCGAGGAGGTCCCGGATCGTCGCCCGATCGACCCACTGCGCGGATTCGATCTCGCCCTCCCTTGGCAGCAGCCGCGCGGCCGGATCGGCCCTGGCGGCGAATCCCACCATCAGGGACCGCGGGAACGGCCACGGCTGCGAGCCGAGGTAGCTGATGTCGCGCACCAGCACACCGATCTCCTCATGCACCTCCCGGACGACCGTGCCCTCCAGCGATTCACCGGCCTCGACGAAACCGGCCAGCACGGACATCCGGCCGGGTGGCCAGATCGGCTGGCGGGCCAGCACCATGGCGTCCGCGCCGTCGTGCACCAGCACGATCACCGCGGGATCGGTCCGCGGGAAATCCTCGTGTCCCCGGCTGCACACCCGCGACCATCCGGCCGGGCTGGGCAGCATGGGCTCGCCGCACCGCGGACAGAACCCGGCCGCGGCATGCCAGGTGAGCAGGGCGGTCGCGGTGGCCAGCAGACCCGCGTCGGTGTCGGACAGCACCGGTCCCAGCTCGCGCAGGCCGGCCCCGCTGGTGACGTCCCCGCGGATCGCCCAGTGATCGACGCCGTCCACCGAGCCGAGTAGCACGGCATCGGTCGACGGTGCCTGGGCGATGGTCAGGGCCGGATAGCGGCGCAGCCCGGGAGTCCCCGACCTGGCGGCAGGGTCCAGCTCGACGCGGCCGGCGTGATCCATGATCACCACTCGGGACGCCGGCCACTGCGCCGCCAGCCGATCCGGCTGACGCAGGTCCTCCGACCGGCTCGCGGTCCCCCGCGACAGCGCAGGGACGGCGATGCCGAACCCGGCGGACGGGGAAATATGCCGTCCTGTCGTGCCGGACCCTGCGGTTCGCTGCGCTGTCATGCGAGCTGCACGTTGCCCAACGAGCGCAGCGCGGGCTCCAGCACCCCCAGGTCGCCGACGACGATTCCGGTGAAGTGCGCGGGCGCCAGCAGGTCGCTGGCGGCGTCCGCGACCTGCTGGACGGTCAGCGCGGCCAGCCTGGCCGGGTGTTCGGCCAGCCAGGTCTCGTCCAACCCGGAACCGGCCAGCACGGACAGCATCGATGCCAACCCGGCCTGGGTGGACAGCGATGTCGCCAGAGTGCCGAGGGCGTAGTTCCGTGCGGCGTCCATCTCCTGTTCGGTGGGCGGCAACAGGCTCAGCCGTCCGAGCTCGTAGCGCGCCTCCAGCAACGCGGGCGCGGTGGACTCCGTCGTGGTGTCGAAGGCGACGGTGACGGCCGCGGTGCCCGGCCAGAACTCCAGGCTGGATCTGGCGCTGTAGGTGTAGCCCTTGCTCTCCCGGATGTTCTCCACCAAGCGGGAGGAGAAGTAGCCGCCGTAGATGAGGTTGGCCAGCTGGTAGGCCGGGTACCGCTGATCGGCCCGCGGCACCGCCGCGGCGGACAGCCGCAGCTGGGACTGCACCGCGCCGGGCCGGTGATGGGCCAGCAGGTCGTCACCGAGGACGGGCGGTGGGGTCGAGAGCGGGCGGGTGGTGCTGCCCGATGCGCCGGCCCAGCCGCCAAGCGCCTCGGCCGCCGCGTCGATCGTCCTGGCCGGTGACAGGTCGCCGACCAGCACCAGCGTCGACCCGGCCGGCAGCACGGCACGGGTGTGCAGCCCGCGCACCGCGGCCGCCCCCACCGAGCCGACCAGCTCCGCGTCGGGCATGTCCCAGGCGGCCGGGTGGTCGCCGAAACGTCGCTGTTGCAGGTAGCGGTGCGCCACCGACGACGGTTGAGTGGCTGCGATGGCCAGGTGCGCGACCAGTCGATCGCGCTCGCCCAGCACGTCGTTCCGGCGGTAGGCGGGGTCCGTCAGACAGTCCGCGAGCACCTCCAGCAGCACCGGCAATCCGGTGGACAGCACGGACCCGGTGACGGACAACCGCTGCGGATCGACCGACGCGTCCAGATGACCGCCGACGAGCGCCAGATCGGCGTCCACCTGCTCACGGGTGCGCGAACCCGTACCCAGCAGCAGCGTGGCGGACAGCATCTCGGCCCGGGCGGCGTGCACCTTGCTGGTGCCGCCGAACGGGATCCGCATCCTGACCTCGACCAGTGGGCTCCGCGGTTTGCGCACGGCGACGACCTGCAACCCGGTGGGCAGATCGGCTCGGGCCAACGCGGGTGTCCTGATCCGGCCCGTCTTCGCCAGCGGCGGGATCGGGCGTGGTCCGATGACCGTGCGCGCGATCTCCTGCGCCGTGCGGAACGCCGGCGGCTGGTTCGTCGCGTCCGGCGGCAGTATCAACTCCCACTCCCCCACTGCCGACTCCCCCACTGCCGACTCCCCCACTGCCGACTCCGCCTCGGTCGCTTCCAGCAGCGCTGCGGCGCGTACGCGTCGGGCCATCAGCGATCACCGGCCGGCACGACTCGCAGCAGGGCGTACCGGTTGGGGTCGAGAGTGCCTGCTGCGGCGGCAATCTCGTCGCCGGTGATGGTGGAGAGCAGGTCCGGCAGTTCGCTGAGCAACTCGGCCCTGCCGTGCAGCAGCTCCATCGCTCCCAGCGACTGCGTCCGGGTCGCGATGCCATCGTTGTCGCGGTACAGGGCGGAGACGAACCGGGCAAGCGCCTGGCGCAGTTCCTTGTCATCCGGACCGCGTGCGGCGAGCGCGGCGATCTGCTCGCTCGCCGCGTCGATGACGGTGCCGGCCGGAAACCCGGAATCGTGGATGGCACCGAGCACGAAAACGTCCGGATCCCGGGAGTCCAGCGGGCCGCCCAGCAGCCCGGGACCTGCCCAGATATCGGTCGCCAGGCCGGCTTTCGCGACGATCGCGGACTGCAGGCGGGAGGATTCGCCGTCGGCGAGCATGCCGCCCAGCAGCACGAACGCGAGGTAGTCGCGAAGGTGACTGACCGGGTCGGGCAACCGCCAGCCCACCGCCAGGGCCGGCTGCGGGGCGTGCTGGTCGACGTGCTCGGCCTCCAGCACGGAGGTCGGCCACGGTTCGTCGAACGACGGGCGGACCGGCGCAGGTCGGCCGGTGATGTCGCCGAAATGCCGTGCCACCAGATCGGTGGCCTGGGTGACGTCGAGGTCGCCACAGATGGTGAGCACGGCATTGGCCGGGGTGTAGTAGGTCTGGAAGAACTCGGCGCAGTCCTGCACGGTGGCCGCTTGCAGGTCGACGAAGTCGCCGTACCCGTTGTGCGCGTTGGCGAACGAGGAAAACAGCACGGCCGGCAGGTGAATCCAGGGGAATCCGCCGTACGGGCGGTTCAGCACGTTGAGCCGGATTTCCTCGCTGACCACGTCGACCTGGTTGGTCAGGTTCTCGGCGGTGATATTCGGCGCGCGCATCCGGTCCGCTTCCAGGAACAGACCGCGTTCAAGTGCCGCCGCCGGCACCACTTCGAAGTAGTCGGTGTAGTCGGTGTGCGTCGATCCGTTGAACACTCCACCCGAGGATTGCACCAACCGGAAGTGCTCCAGCTTCGGCAGCGACTCACTGCCCTGGAACATCAGGTGCTCGAAAAGGTGAGCAAAACCGGTGCGCCCCTGCGGTTCCGAGCGGAAACCGACGTCGTAGTGAACCGCGATGCCGACAACCCCTGCGCCCCGGTCGGGAGCCAGCAGGACCCGCAGCCCGTTGTCCAGCCGGAAGCGTTCCACCGCGTAGTCGGCGCGCGGCAGTCGGCCGGTCGACCGCCGGCTTCGGGGCTGACGCGTTCGGGGCTGCGGTTCTCGGGTCTGGCGCGTTCGGGATTGTCGCGTCGGGGCGGTCACCGCATCACAGTAACCGCGCGTCCGGCCTCGCCGGGGCTACCCGCCGGAGACCCGCGCGTGCCGATGGGTGAACAGCTCATCCTGCAGGCTCGCCGCCAACTCGGCGGTGGATGGGAAGCCGAGATCGAGCCGGAACGGCAGAGTCGCGTCGTCTTCGGGCGGCAGTTGCCCGTCGCCACCGACGGACATCTCGGCCGCCCAGGACTGAGCCGGTTCCAGCAACCAGTCGTCGTCGTTCGTGTTCAACAACCGGCCGTCGTGGTTCGTGTTCAGCAGCCAGCCGTCGTCGTCGGGTTGCTCGTCACCGGGCTGCTCGTCACCGGGCTGCTCGTCACCGGGCTGGTCGTCGTCGAGTTCCAGGAGTGCGTGCCGGCCACCGCGGTGCGCGTCCACCACACCGTCCATTGCCGTGAGGGACGGCGCGACCCGGTCCGCGGTCGTAGACACCATCGCGGTCACGTGCCCGACCGGGTCCTGGATGTTCTGCGCCGCTCCGTCCCGCCGAACGTCCGCCCGGCCGTCCTCCGCGGTCTCGGCCAGGGCGTGCCTGGCCGGACCGGCGCGCGGTCCGGCGGAGGTTCCACCCCGGGATCGGGCCGGTAAG
>DASQFG010000611.1:0-5489 GCA_035633315.1 Nakamurella sp.
GGTTTCATTGTGCGTTAGCTGCTGGTCTGCAGTATGTGGCAGGCTTCCTCGCAGGGCACTACGGTGCTGTTGTGGTCGAATCGCGAGGTCGACACCAGCAGCGTCGCGGTGTCCACATGCGCGCCCTTGTCATTCTTCTGGAAAGCGGAGCCGGCCACACTGATCGAGCCGGTGAATACGCCGCCGATACCCCAACGGTTGCTGACGAACCGCGAGGCCTGATGTCGTAGTCCCCGCCGCCCCCCCCCGGCGACCCCGACATCGTTGCCGGTGACCGTCACGCCGGTGATCGTCGCCTTTCCGGAGGCGCTGAGCGCGTCGTCGGGAACGATGAACGTGATACCGGCACCCCACCCCTGGATCGTGCCGTTCTTGATCTGCGGCGTCGACCCGCTCTGCACGCTCAGCGCCGTGCCCTGCTTGCTGCCTGTGCCGATCAGCTTGTGGTTCTTCAGGTCCAGGGCGATGTTGCCCGCCAGCGTCAATCCCTGGTCAGCCGGGCAGGAAAGGTCCGCCGGCAGGTAGGCGTCCGTCGACCGCATGGCGCCGCAGGTGGCGGCCACCGGTAGTGCCGCGTCGGGGGCAATCGGGATCAACATCACCGACGTGGTCAGTGCAAGACAGGTCGCCAGAAGATCTGATGCGCATGAACCCCCAAGAACTCGGCACGCGCCTACGCGCCGTGTGTGCGCGGATGCTCCTTCAGTGTGAAGCCACGGCACCCATTTGTGAGCCGCTTGTTCGAGTGATGGTCACACTCGGCCAGGTATGACTGGGCCTGCGGCGATTCGCCATCAATACGTGTCGAACGCTCACCGATCGGGTGGCGAATCCGGCGGAACACCCACTGCCGAGCACATATTCTGGCACCTGGAGCACAGGTCGCGCGGGACATCCGATTAACGGGAGGACGCATCATGCTGGTCGTCACGACGAACGAGATCTCGGGATGGCAGATTCAGCGGGTGTGCGGAGAGGTCTTCGGCTTGACCGTCCGCTCCCGCAATGCGTTCTCCCAGATGGGCGCCGGCTTCAAGTCCATCTTCGGCGGAGAGCTCGGCGGGATGACCAAGCAGCTCACCGAAAGCCGCAACGAGGTGATGAACCGGCTGTTCGACTCGGCGAAGGCCCGCGGCGGCAACGCCATCATCGGGATGCGTTTCGACACGTCCGACCTGGGCGACACCTGGACCGAGATCTGCGCCTATGGCACGGCGGTCGTCGCGGTACCGATCGACGATGCCGCACGGCAGACCGCCCAGGAACTCGGCTACGGTCAGCCCGCCCATCCCGGGACCTGATCGCCTGTGCTGATAGGCGGTGCTGATCGGCGGTGCTGATCGGCGGTGCTGATCGGCTGTGCTGATCGGCGGTGCAGGTCTCCGGGGCTGACTCTTGGGCTGATTCCTTTGGGCGGGAGTTCAGGCCTCCGGCGCTCCCTGCTCCGCGTGGATCACACGCAGGTAGTGCGCGAACCCGCCCGGTGCGCGGCCCTCGGTCCGCGCGCTGGTTCGACGGCGGCGTCGCCGAAACCTGCTCCAGCGACCGGGCCGAACGATCGCCGGTCGCGCCGGACAGTGCGGCCTCACCACCCCGCTGGAGTCCTCGGGTGGAAGGGTCAAGGCGCGGGACGATGGTCGGCCACCTTTCTGCAATGAATCCGGCACTGGTGGTGCCAGCCGTGTCCGTGCCGTTCCGAACTTGCTGTTTCCGGCGGGTCCGAGATCAAAACCGGCTGCGCCGGTGACGGCTGCGGTCCTACGGTCGTGAGATGGACCGACTCGAGGCATCGCTGGGTGACGTTGCGCGCGCGACGGGGTTTTCCGGCGCCGTCCGGATCGACGACCGTTCAGGACCGCGGGTCGCCGCGGCGTACGGGCTGGCCGACCGCCGGTGCGGGGTGCCCAACACCGTCGACACCCGGTTCGCGATCGCCAGCGGGGTGAAGGGGCTGACGGCGCTGACCGTGATGGCCCTGGTCGAGCGGGGCGACCTGACGCTGGACACCGCCGCGCGGTCGGTGCTCGGCACCGACCTGCCGTTGATCGACGACGCCGTCACGGTCGAGCAGCTGATGGCCCACCGTTCCGGCATCGGCGACTACCAGGACGAGGATTCCGGCTTCGACGTCGACGACTACCTGATTCCGGTCCCGGTTCACGAGTTGGCGAACACCGAGCAGTACCTGCCGGTCCTCGGCGGCCATTCCCAGAAGTTCCCGCCGGGGGAACGATTCTCGTATTGCAACGGCGGGTTCGTCGTCCTCGCGTTGATCGCCGAGCGCCGCGGCGGCGCGCCGTTCGCCGAGCTGATGCGCGAGCTGGTGTGTGCCCCGGCGGGCATGGCGCACACGGAGTTTCTGCGGTCGGACGAGCTTCCCGGCGACGCCGCGATCGGCTACCTGGCGGCGGACCGTCCGCGTACCAACGTCTTTCACCTTCTCTCTCACCTCTCACCTCACCTCACTCACCTTCCCGTTGTGGGCAGTGGGGACGGCGGCAGCTACGTCACCGTTGCCGATGTGCACTCCTTGTGGGAGGCGTTGGACGCCGGTCGTGTCGTCCCGCGGGCCCGGGTGGCGCAAATGCTGCGGTGGTCCAGCGACGTTCCGACGGAGTCGAAGCGGTACGGGCTGGGGTTCTGGCTGCATGCCACCGGCCCAGCGGTGATCCTGGAGGGGATGGATGCCGGGGTGTCGTTCCAATCCCACCACGACGCCGGTGAGGGACTCACCTGGACGGTGGTGTCCAACACGACCGACGGTGCCTGGCCGATCGTCCGTCATCTACGCGAGGTGCTGTCTGCCTGAGCCCTTCGTTCAGTGCATGGGGCTTGGATTCAGCCCAGCACGTCTGCTGCCTGGCGGTGCGCTGCACGCCGCTCGACGTCGCGGAGCGCATCGGAAGTGTGCTGGTCGACCGGTGACGCGGACCCGGGGTGTGGGTCGAGGCCGTCCGCGGCCGCTCGGGCGGCGTGGATCACCTCGGTGAGGAACCGCCGTAACCAGGCGCCAGCCGCCACCACCCGCCGGCACACCACAGCCAGCGCCGCTGACCGGCTGTGCAAGCTCGCCCGATCGAGCCGCCGTGCATGGCACACCACGCACGGCGAGTACGCTGAACCGATGGGTACCGACGAAGCGGCACGGGCATTCGGTGACTTCCTGCAATCCCAACGACGGCTGGCCAACATCTCCCAGCGGCAGCTCGCCCGCGCGAGCGGCGTCTCGGATTCCTACCTCAGCCAGGTCGAGCGGGGCCTCTACCGTCCCTCTGCCGACGTGCTCAAGGCTCTCGCGCATGCTTTCGAGATGCCTATTTCCACCATGTTTGCGCAGTCCGGACTGATGGACGCCGCTCCAGAGGCCGCGCCGTCTCCCAGCATCGAGGCTGCGATCAGGAATGACACGCAACTCAATGCGGAGCAGAAGAGCGCCCTGTTGGGGGTCTACAAGGCCTTCGTCGCGGAATCGCGTGGTGAACCACACACTCCGCTTGACTAACCACGCAATGCGTGGCAGACTAAGCATCAGTACGAACAAGACCCACCACACATCGTCATCACCACCGAGAGGAACCCACCATGAGCACCACGTACCTGACCCCCACCGTCGAGGCTGTCGACCAGGTCTTCGAGGCCATCGTGAAGGCCCAGGACGCCACCATCGACGCGGTGTCGACCTTCACCGCCAACCTGCCCGAGGCCGCCAAGAACGTCCCCGCCCTGCCGGAGACCGACCTGCCGACCGCCCAGGAGATCGCCAGCACCTACTTCGAGTTGGCGGAGAAGATCCTGAGCAACCAGAAGGCTTTCGTGGACCGGTTCTTCGCCGCCACCACGGTCGCTTCCTGACCCCAGCTTTCCCGAAGGGACCCGGAGATCCGCAAGGATCCCGGGTCCCTTTCGCTGACCCCGCAGAACTCGTGGCTGCCCACGCCCGTCCTCGTGCCGCCCGGACTCGGCGCCGGGATTCAGGTCTCGGCTCCGCACTGTGGTGGCGCGGAGTCATGGAAAGCGGCGCTCAGCCCAGTCAGCAAAGACCGTCGCCGAGTGGACGGCGTGACGCAGACGAAGCGGTACCCAGGTGGGGAGCAGCAATCGCAACCTGGCGGGGTGGCGCTGATCTCATCGGCGCCCTCACCGCAACCGTTGACGGTCGCCGGCCGTCGCGCGGTCGAGCCCAGGTCGAGCCCCCTGGAGACAGGTCGGCCAGCCCATTCCTGAAGCAGTGTCGACTCGGCGCCGGAATTCAGGTCCCGGCTCCGCAATATGTTGGCGCCGAATCATGGAAACCGGCGCTCAGCCAGCAAACCGGCGCCGAGTGGACGGCGTCGCGCGAATACACCGGCGTCCGTGGGTGGCGGGGCCGTCACGACCTGCGGGCCGCGTCCGTCGACCGGACGCACCGGAACGGGCGGCTGCACGCCGAAACTGGCCTGTCCAGGGTTGTCGCCCTCCACCAGGTGTTGCCCGGGTGGGGATCATGAGCGGGTGACTGCTCCGGAGCGGCCCACACTGGAGGGCCTGGAATCGACCTGGGATGCCGTGTGGCAGCGCGACGGCAGTTACCGCTTCGACAGGTCCCCGCTCGCCGTGGCCGCTGGCAGGCGGGCGATCTCGACACCCGAGCCGAATCTCAAGCTGGGGTTCTCGACGCGGCGGCAGCCGTGCTCCGGGAGGTCCGCAAGGCCAAGACCACGGCAAGGAAAGGCATGTGGACCGCGGTGTACTGGCTCGAGATCGACGGCAGCGCAAGTTCTCTAACCGCTGTGCGGGCTGCGGCCGACGATCTGCGTGCGGCCGGATCGGTGCAGGAGTTCGTGCTCACCGAGGCTGAGGACGACCGGGTGCTGGTGGAGTTGGCCTAGTTCGCCGGCTGCTGCTGGATCTCGCCCGCGACGGCCCGCGCTTCCGCGCTGACCTCCCGGACCAGGCCGCCGAGCTGCACGGACATACCGACGAAGAACAAGCGCTCAGCGGTCGGCAGCGTGCTCGCGCCGCGCACCATCGGTTCCCCGCGCTCGTCCAGCAGGCCCAGGTGACCGACCATGCTTTCCAGCCCAGGGCGATATCCGGTCGCGCAGATCACCGCGTCGGGCCGGACTGTCGCCCCGTCGGCCAGCCGGACGCTGTCAGCGTCCAGCGCTGCGACCGCGGCGACCACCCGGATCCGTCCAGCCCGGATCTCCCGGACGAATCCGTGGTCGAGGATCGGGACTGTTTGCGACCGCAGGAACTGGCTGAACCCGTCCACCGGCGCGGGAAGCCCCTGACGGGTGAGATCCGGCACCGCGACCCGGCGCATGATGCCGATGACCGGACCCTTCGCCCGCTCGGGCAGGTGGCCCAGCGCGATGCCGATCAATTGGCTTGGCACGCCGAGGGTGTCGCGGCGCACGATGTTGGGCGGAGTCCGCACCGAGAGTGTCACGTGCGCGCCGACCCCCAGCAGTTCCACCGCGATCTCGGCCGCAGAGTTGCCCGCGCCC
>DASQFG010000612.1:0-10281 GCA_035633315.1 Nakamurella sp.
TGGAGCTGGCACAGCGGATGCTCGACGCCGTCGATCAGATCCCGGCCGGCCGGGTATCCACCTACGGCGACATCGCAGCTCGGGCCGGATCGCGCTCTCCGCGGCTGGCGGGTTTCGTGCTGTCGCAGCTCTCCGACGAACAAACACCGTGGCACCGGGTGGTTCGTGCTGACGGCACCCCCGCCCCTCATCTGGCCGAGGAGCAACTGGCGCGATTGCGCGCCGAGGGGGTGGCCGCCAGCGACGGGCGGGTCAGCCTGCCCAGGTACCGTTTTCGGGGCTGATCACGCGCCTGCCCACTTGTCCCGCCGAGTTGTTCCCATGGCCGATTTCATCCACATTGGGCCCGCGCGCTGGTGGACGCCCGGAACAGCTCGGGAGAGCGTGGCGCCATGACGACGACCGATGATCTGGTGCCCCTGAAGGTGAGCGGTCCACAAGGGCTGCTGGCAGTGGTTCCCACGATGCTGGGCTTCCACCCGCAGGAGAGCGTGGTGATGCTGTGCCTGCGCGGCCCGCGCCGCCGGGTCGGTCCGGTGGCCCGGGTGGATCTGCCGCCCGGGCGGGACCGGCCGCTGGCCGACCACCTCGCCGAGCATGCCCGTCGCTACGCCGACGAGGTAGTGGTCGTCAGCTACCAGTCCGCACGCCGCCGGCCGCCCTTTCTCGACGAACTGCTCGGCCGGCTGGCGGTGGCCGGCGTTGACGTGATGGACGCGATCGTGGTGCGGGACGGTCGCGCGCGGCCTGCCCTGAACCGCGCGATGGAACGCTCGCACCCCGGTATCCCGGTTCCCGACAACAGCGATCCGCAGGTGCAGGCCCTCACCGCGGCCGGGGCGCTGGCCGGCCGCACGGTGCTGGCCGATCGCGACGAACTGCGCCGGTCCATCGCCGGGCCCACCGGTGATCGGCTCACCACCGCCGAGCGTGGCATCGATGCCGCTGCCGCCGGTCGGCTGCCGGAGATCCCTGCACCTGACGAGATCGACAACGCTGCAAGGGATCCGAAGGCGATCCCGGGGTTACCTCGGGACCTGCAGGCCCTGGTCGAACACTCACTGTCCAGCTTCACCCAGACCGGTCGGGTGGATCCCGAGGTGGCGACCGCACTGGCCGTGATCGTCAACGGTGTGGCGATCCGGGACGCGCTGATAGCCCGCGCGGTGGTCGAGATGGACCGACCGTGGCTGCCGATGCTCATTGCCGCCGCCGGCTGGACGCCTGATGACCAGGCTCCGCAACTGTGCTCGGTGCTGGCCGTGGTGGCCTACCGGCACGGCGACGGCGCGCTCGCACAGGTGGCCGTCGACCGTTGCCTGGCCGCCGAACCCCACCACCGGTTGGCACATCTGCTGCTGGCGATCATGGCTGCCGGCCTGCACCCCGACGAATTGGTGACATTGTCCGGGGCTACGAAACCGGAGAAAGATTCAGCCGCAGCGGACGATGGCGGGTAGCAGCGCGCTCGGCATGGAACCGGAATTTCCGGGTTCAGGCGCCGAGAACAACCCAACCGAACGATCGAGCGGCCTGCGCCTGCCGCAGGTCCGCGGTGACCAACGTGATGCCACCGGGACCCGCACGCTGCAGCGCGGCGAGATGCACCGCGTCCAGGCTTCGGGCACCGCTGAGGTCGGCGAGCCGGCCGGCGTCCTCGGCAAGCACGGAGTCGATCTCGACGACGGCCAGGCGGTCCCAGTCGGTCCGGAAGGCGTGGCGCGCGGCCAGCGCATCAGCGCCGGTCAGCCTCCTACCGAGGTTCCGCCAAACCTCCACCCAAGTGATGCGGCAGGTCAACCAGTTCTGGTCGCTGCCGAGCACCGTCGCGAAATGCGAGCTGTCCGGTTCGTCGACGTAGCGCTTGAGTAGAGCGCTCGAATCAAGGTAGAGCGTCATTCCTCGCCTCGGTCCTCGTCGATCATCTCGCGGATGGATACCGAGGCTCGGGCTCGCGCCGGCGCAGGGGGGATCGGCCCCGGTGATCGCGCTGGGGTGATCCAGCCCTGCTCGATACCCCTGGCAATGTGATCACCGCCCGGGACCGGTCCCAGTACCGCCTTCGGCCGACCACGGTCGGTGACGGTGAGGTGCTCCCCGCCGGCCGCGCGTTCCAGATATTCCGACAGGTGTTCCTTGAACTCACGTACGCCGATCTCCATGTGACCACACTCCTCCCACTGGTGGTCACATTACGCCGGTCAGTCCAGATACGGCTCGATCCGTTCGGCCGTGGACAGCACGGTCACCAACTCGTCAGGCAGCGTCAACGGGTGCGCCAGGGTGATCGCCAGCCGGAACAGCAACGCCCGCCGGAGCATCTGCGGCCAGTCCGGCAGCTGCGACCAGTCCGTCAGGAACTCGATCGGGGCCGATCCCCAGGCGAGCGAGTCCACTGCGACGAGCGCGGCCGCCCAGCCGGCTGGTCGCCAGAACGCGGCGAAATCCACCACTGCGGGCGGGGCATCGCCGGCGAACAGCACATTTCGAGCAAGGTCACCGTGAACCACCTGGGACGGCAGATCGACCGGCCGCCGTCCGGCCGCCAGTCCGAGGAACAGCCGCGCGCCGTGGCCGGAACCGATCCGGCCCTGGTCCTCGGCCTCACCCCAGGCGAGGAGATTCGCCCAGCTGCGGAGATCGGTGCGATCGCGAAGGAAGCGCGGTTCCGGGAAGGGTTCGAGCGCCGTGTGGACGGCGATCGCGGTGCGCATGATCTCGTCATGGCGGGGTGCGGGACTGCCCGAAACAAACCGGTGCGCGGTCCATCCGGAGACCACCCACCGACCGTCGGAGGACCGCACCGGGCGTGCCAGTCGGACGCCGTTGACCTGCATCTGCTCCAAGGTGCCGGCCAGCCACGAGGCCTCCGCCGGATCGTCGACGTTGCGCAGCACGGTGGACGCGCACCGCCAGGTACGGGGCCGGGCCTTCGAGAGCAACTCGGGTTCGGCCGCCGGTGCTCCGAACGCGCTCAACACGTGTTCGGGCGGCGGCGCCGCATGTCCACGGGTCACCGCCCGACGCTACCCCGGCACGTCGTCGGACCAGCGAAGGCGGCCAGGTGTCGCGGCACGCGATCAGGGAGAGGCAGCGGACGAGCGATCAGTAGCTCGGCAGGCTCGGGTCCACCTGCTTCACCCACGCCAGTACTCCGCCGCCGACATGGACGGCATCGGCAAAACCCGCCTTGTGCAGTACGGCCAGCGCCTCGGCGGACCGGGCGCCCGACTTGCAATGCAGCACCAGCGGTCTGTTCTGCGGGAGGGAGGCCAGCGCTTCGCCAGAAATGATGTCGCCCTTGGGAATCAGCACGGAGCCCGGGATCGAGACGATCTCGTACTCATTCTGCTCGCGCACGTCGACCAGCAGGAAGTCCTCGCCGGCGTCCATCTTCGCCTTGAGATCGCGCGCGGAGATGGTGTGGTTGCTGGCGGCCGCCGCGGCGTCGTCGGACAGCGTCCCGCAGAACGCCTCGTAGTCGATGAGCCCGGTGATCGGCTCGCCGGCCGGGTCCTTGCGGATCCTGACGGTTCGAAAGGTCATCTCCAACGCGTCGTACACCATCAGCCGACCCAGCAGCGTCTCGCCGATACCGGTGATCAGCTTGATCGCCTCGGTCACCATGATCGAACCGATCGACGCGCAGAGCACACCCAGCACCCCACCCTCGGCGCACGAGGGCACCATGCCCGGTGGCGGCGCTTCGGGGTAGAGGTCGCGATACTGCACGCCCTCGTGCCCGCCCCCGGTCGGCTCGGCCCAGAACACACTGGCCTGGCCCTCGAACCGGTAGATGGATCCCCAGACATACGGCTTGCCCAGCAGCACGCAGGCGTCGTTGACCAGGTACCGGGTCGCGAAGTTGTCGGTGCCGTCCAGTATCAGGTCGTAGGGCGCGAAGACCTCCAGCGCGTTGCCCGAGTCCAGCCGCTCGGTGTGCAGGTTGACCGTGACGTAGGGGTTCACCTCCGCGATGGATTCGGCCGCGGACAGCGCCTTCGGCTTGCCGACGTCGGACTGACCGTGGATGACCTGGCGTTGCAGGTTCGATTCGTCCACGGTGTCGAAGTCCAGGATGCCCAGGGTGCCGACTCCCGCGGCGGCCAGGTACAGCAGCGCGGGCGAGCCGAGACCACCGGCCCCGACGACGAGCACCTTGGCGTTCTTCAGCCGCTTCTGTCCGGTCATCCCGACGTCGGGAATGATCAAGTGGCGCGAATATCGCTCGACTTCGGCCTTGGTCAACGATTCGGCTGGTTCGACCAGCGGGGGCAGGGTCACAGAATTCTCCTCAGGCACGCGGCACAGTCTGCCTCACGCAACAACGGCGGAGGGACCGTGGTTCTTCCCCTGTCGGTCGGTGTGCTCTTGGTCGGTGTGCTCTTGGTCGGTGTGCTCTTGGTCGGTGTGCCCTTGGTCGGTGTGCCCTTGGTCGGTGAGGTGCACGCCCGCTCAGCCCGCGGCCGCTGACGGCGATGTGGCCGAGGCCTGCGCTGCGCCGGGGAACGGGTACGGGTTCGCCACACACACCTTGCCATCGGCGGGGATGGTGTCCGGGTCCAGCAGGTGCAGGTCGTTGTCCGCCGTGCTCCACGACTGCTGCATCATCACCGGCGCCGGGGCCCCGTTGTCCTGGCACGGCTGGTGGGAGAAGCCGAGAGCGTGTCCGACCTCGTGGTTCACCGCGTAGGCGCGGTAGGACTGGACGTCGGTGCCGTAGGAGATCGCCCCCCGCACCCAGCGGGCGTCGTTGATCAGCACCCGCCCCTGCCAGCCGTTGAAGCAGGACGCCTCCAGCGGGACGTCCCAGCCGCAGAGGTCGGGTGATCGAATCGTCATCTGGCTGGTCAACGAGACGCGGAAGCTGGGGTCACCGGTGTCGACCCGATGCAGGCTCACCTGGCCGCCACCGATCCACGACCGTGGGTCGGCGAGCGTCGTATCGACCGCGGCGGCGAACGCCTGATCGGCCTCCGCCGATTGCAGGCCGTCCTCGACCTCGACGCTGTAGGTGCGCGTCTCGGATCCGGTGCCGTGGGACTGGCCGGTGCCCGGCACGGTGTGCCAGGTGCCGGCGCCGGTGGCGACGATTTCCGGGCCCGACGGCAGCGCACCGGACGTGATCGCCGCGGCGATCTGTCCCTCGGCGCCGCTCATGGCCGGGTCGGGCACTGCCTGTGCTGGTGTGGTCAGCACGAGATTGCCGGAGATGTCCGTCACCGTCGTTGGGATCGGCCGGACGGAGGGGCCGGTGGGCCGCGGAGAGCCCGGAGTCGAGGGCACACTCGCCGAGGTGGGTTCCGACGGGGACCCGACAGTCTGGAACACCACGACCACGGTGGCCAGCACGAGGAACGGAATCGCGATCAGTCGCCATCTCACCCTGCGGCGGCGTCCCGAACCACCCGAACCACCCGAGCGACCGGAACCACCGGAACCACCCGAGCGACCGGAACCGGGACCACGGGTCGGCGGCGTACGGCGCCCGCCGGAGGCGGCCGGAGGGGAGGTCGCCGCGGCGGTCCGCCGCTGTGGGCCATCCGGATTCGTCAGCCCGCCGCCTGCCGCTGGCTCGCGACGCGGTGCGGGTTCACGCCCCGCTCGCTCGCGGCTCGAGGCCCGCTCGCCACTGGACGCACGGTCGCGATTGGCCGCGCGTCGATCCCCGGCCGTCGTCGGTGGTAGCCCCTCGCGGTCCCACAGCGTCGACCGACCAATCGGACGAGGCGAGCCACGCCGGGGGGTGGCGTCGGCCGTAGGATCGCCGCTGCGCCGACCGGTCCTGGATCGGCCCGGCTCCGCGGCGGGTGAACTCACGCCCACGAGGTTGCCACAGCTCCATGCCCGGCCTGTAGCGACGCGCCCGCCTGCGTTCGCTGCGTTGCCGATACACCACCCACTTCGGCATCGTTGTCGGCTGCCGTGCGTTCCCACAGCGCCAGCACACCCCTGGCAGTGGTTTGCGGATCCTCCATCTGAGCGACGTGCCCGCAGCCGGGCAGGACCAGCAACTCGGCCTGCGGAAACGCCTCAGCCGTGCGCCTGGCCAGCCGCACGTCGACGAGCCGGTCCCGCGTCCCCCAGATCACCAGAGTCGGTACCGTCACCCGCGCGGCCGCCGCCGGGAATGACGACCGGCCGCGACGCAGGTACCCCGCTATCAGTGCGCGCAACGAGCCAATGGTCGCCGAGAACACCCATGGCAGTCCCGATCGCCAGGCCAGATCGGCTGCGGCGACCTGATAGTCCGTGTCGCTGAGCATGGCCGCGTTCCCGAAGCACAGCTCGCCCATACCTCGTGCCCGAGAGAGCGGTGAGATGGTGGCCAGTCGGCGGTAGGCGAGACCCGCCGTGCCGGGCACCAACAGCAGGCCCAGCCGGGGATCGGCCCCACGATCGCCGGTCAGCCGTAGATCCGGAACGGCGGGCGAGATCACCGTGAGCGTGCGGACCAGGTCCGGGCGCGTGGCGGCCAGCAGCGTGGCGATGATCCCCCCGAACGAGTTACCGACGAGGTGCACGGGGCCGCCGCTGACCTGCTCGATGGTGGCGCCGATCAGCTCGGCGTCGGCTCGCAGCGAGTAGTGGTCCCGCGGTGGTGGATCGGACCGGCCGTGACCCGGCAGATCGACGCTGTACCCGGTTGCCGCCGGCGAGAGCGCCGCGGCGAGCCTGGTCCAGTTGGTCGATGACCCGGCCACGCCGTGGATGTACCACGCCGGCGTCGCGTCCCGCGGACCCGGACGGCGGCGGATGTACATCCCCCGGCCCCGCACGAGTTCGGTCCAGCCGGGCGGCTGGGCTTGGCCGAAGCCCGGGACGGCGCCTGGCTCGGTGTCGGACAACGTTGCCGTGGACCACGCGGCGAGCTCGTCACGCGCGACTGGTCCCCTGGTGGGCCATGCCTGGGTCGCGGTCACCCTGTCCATGGTGCCCGCACTCCCGGCACTGGGCCCCCCGAGTTGTTCCCATGTCCGAATTCTGTCCACAGCAGACCTCGAGGAAGGGCGGGTTGTGCCGCCGGAAGTGCACGATCACTCACGGGACCGGTCGCCTGACCGGCATGACTCCTTGGGGGCGGCGATGACGGACGGTCGGCCATGACGACAGGCCAGACAGCGGGTCAGAAAGCGGGTCACACAGCGGACCTGACAGTCGACACGCCGCTGCTCCGCCGCGCCGCCGAGATCGTGGATCACGCGGCCGGTGCGTACCGAGGGGACGGCACGTGCGAAGTGTTCCGGAGCCCGCTGTCCGACACGAGTCTGGGGTCCTCGGCCGCCGGGCGGGAGGTCGTCGCCGCGGCGAGCCGGCGGGTGGCGGAGGCGGTCGACGGTGCCCAGGCGCTGGCACTGCGGGTCGCCACTGCCGCCGAGAAGCTCCGGGACACGGCCCACCACTTCGAGCTGGCCGAGGCCGGCGCCATCCCGGGTCCTCGATGACCGCGCCCGCGCCCAGCGGCGCGCCCAGCGGCGCGCCCAGCCGCATGCGGCGCGGCGAGGGCCTTTCCGAGCTGAGCCTGATGGCGGGTCTGCAGGGTCTGCCCGACCCGGTCGCGGCGGCCGACGAGCTGCTGGCGATCGATGCCGAGAGGCTCGCAGGCTGGTTCACTGTCGCCCGGCGCGCCGCGGACTGGCTCCGGCGTGGCGCGGATCTGTTGGCCGACGGGATCCCCGTGCTCACCGCGGCCTGGTCGAGCCCAACGCCCCGGGCGTCCATCGCCGCGCTCCGTGAGGCCGGCCTGGCGAGCCGAACCGTGATCGTCGGCCAGGCCGACGCCGCCGATCTGGCCTGCAGCACGTTGACGCAGGTCAAGGCACACGTCGAGGCTGAACTCAGCGCCGCGGAGGCCGCGGTGGCAGCCCGGGAACCGACAGACATCGGCGTCCCCCGGCCAGGCGGTTCGCAGGGACCCTCGCCCGAGCTGCAGCACATCCTGACCGAACTCACCGCGCGGATGGACGAGCTGCGCGTTCGGGCAACACAGGCGCTGCAATCCCTGGCGCTGTCGTTGCGGGCCGACCCGCGCGACCCGATCGAAAACCTGCCACCGGACCGGCCGGTCACCGGGTCGGGCACCGAACCTCGGTTCCCTGCCGGCGGCACACTGGCTCCGCCCCCGCCGGCCGGGTCGGGTCCGATGCCGATCGACGCCAAGAACCTGGAGCGCCTGCGTCTCGACCTTCAGTCCGCTGACGACACCACCCGGGAGATGGCCCAGGGCGTGATGGCGTCGCTCACCCAGGCGGAGGAAGCAGGCGGGGCGGCCCAGCTGCTGGTCTACGAATCGGCCGACTCCTGGAGCCAGGGCCGGGCAGCGATCAGCGTCGGGGACATCGGCACCGCCGACAACGTCGCGACCCTGGTGCCGGGCATCACGAGCGCTCCCGCGCGGATGGACGGCGGCCTGAACGACGCGGCCGCCCTGCGCGCGGAAGTGTCGCGGCAATCGCCGGGGGAATCGACGGCGGTGGTGGCCTGGTACGGCTACGACATCCCGCTCGGCTTCGCCAGCGGCGTCTCGACCAATCCACTGGCGAAAGCGGACAGCACGCTGGACGCGCTGGACGACGACAACGCCCTGGATGGCGGTGCCGTATTGGCCAGGGACATCGACCGCTTCCGGCAGTGGGCGCCTGCCGGAGCCAGGTTCACCGCCCTTGGCTTCTCGATGGGCTCGACCACGGTGTCCTCCGCCGCCGCACAGGGAGCCCGGCTGGACGACGCGGTGCTGATGGGATCCCCTGGCGCCGGCGCCGGGGTAACGACCGCGGACAGCTACCCGAACCTGCCCGCCGACCACACCTACGTCATCGCCTTCGACCAGGATCCGGTGACCCAGACCCGCACGGACCTGGTCGCGACGTCGATCAGCACGCTGGTGCGCGGTCCCCGAGTTTCCGGGCCCGACGGCGAGCCCTTCGGGGTTGATCCGGCGCTGGCCGACTTCGGTGCGCAGGTCGTCGACGCGACCACGAACGTGCCCGATGTCCAGATGTCGATGTCCGTGCCCGGTCCGATCGGGATACTGGCCGGTCCGGTCGGATCGGCGGCGTTCAACCAATGGCAGGCCGTCTCTCACCACTCGGAGACCAACTACTTGTCGGGCCGTTCGAAGGAAGCAGCGGCCGCGGTGGTACTCGGCCACTACACCGACGTGCCGATCAAGCCCGGTCGATGACGCCGCCGGGACCGCCGTCCGCAGTTTGCGTGCACGATGGCCAGGTGCGCATCGACAACCCCGAGGACATCCGCGACTACTACGCGGCCGTGGCGGATGCGCTGATCCCGCACCTGGCCGGCCAACCCGTGACGGTCGGGACAGCCGACGGCTCCCTGCTCGGCGTCGAACGCATCGACACCGCCGACGACCTGGACTATCTGCTCGAGCGAGGTGGCGTCACCATGGCGACGACGCTGCCCGACCTGCAGGGCGCACCGGTGATGCCCGCCACCCGCACGGCCTGGTGCACGCTGCACGTCGCGTCCGGGGAGGGCACCGGGATTGCCACCGCTGCCACCGCGGCGCTGGCACTGTGTCAGGCGATGACTTCCGACGGACTGACCGCCGTGGTGACCACCGACGGCGGCGAGGGCCTGTACGTACGGGCGATGGGACCCGGTACCAGGCGCCGGGAGCGCGGGAGCCACGGGCAGGCAGCGGCCAACACGGCCCGGACCGGGGTGGACGGTCCCTGGGAGATCGCCTCGGCATACGCGGAGGAATTGGCCGGAAGCGCCCCGGAGATCGCGACCGTCGACCCCAGGCAGGCCGACGGCCGGGCACTCATCGACGCGAGCCCGTCGTGGCCGGGCAATGTCACGCCGGTCCCCTACTCGCTGGTGACGGCCACGGTGGTCACGCCGCCCACCGCCGGGGCAGATCGCCAGGCCGACTGCAGGTGCGTGGTGCCGCTGGACCTGGACGAACTGGCGGCCACCACGGCCGGGATGCCGATGGATCCCGGCCCGCAGGACGTCGCAGGCAGGCTCGCCGCGAGGGGCGATCTGGCGATGGCATTGCTCAATGGCGGCGACGATCCCCGCGTAGGGTGAGTCCACGGTGGCGAGCCGACGCATCGCCCCAAGGTGACTCTCTGAACGAAACTGAACCAAACTGAACGAAACCGCACGAAACCGGACAAACGAGAATAGTCATTCGAGGTGGCGTGAGGCCCCGGCGCCCGAGAAAGGACCCCTGGCTTCATGGCAGACACCACAGCGCGGGTCACCCCACGGCTGTCCCGATCGGCGCGACGTGTCCAGCTGATGTCGGCG
>DASQFG010000613.1:0-3141 GCA_035633315.1 Nakamurella sp.
GCTTGGTCAAGGCTGCTTGGTCAACACGACTTGATCAAGACGACTTGATCAAGACGGAGGTCAGTGTGCCGCTGCGAAGATGACCACGACGTAGAGCCAGTGTGTGCTGACCTTCTTGCGTTTCCGGGTGGTGCCCGTTCCTGATGGGGTTCGAGGTTGTCTTGGCGGACCTGGGTTGATGCTGGCCATCGTGTTCTCCTCGCCGTCCGCGGCCTCGCTGGCCACCTCCACCCGCCGTGCCCTGTCGGTGGGCTGCGCGGTCAGCACCTCGAACGCGTTGTCGATGAGGTTGGGTCCGCATCACCGTCACCGACAGCGGCCCCGGCCTGACGGTCGAGCAGGCGGGGTCGGTGTTCACCCGGGGCTGGTCGATGAAGACCGCGCGTGGTCCGGCCGGTGATCGGGGGCTCGGGCTCGCGCTGGTGGCGCAGGCGGTCAACCGGTGCCGCGGCACGGTCCTGGCCGAGCCCGGTCCGGGCGCACGGTTCGTGGTGTGGCTGCCCGTGCGAGATGCTCAGAGCTATGAGACACCTTCTGCCGTCAGCGATCCCGCTGGAACGGCACGCTCGATTGCCGCCACGGCATCAGGTCAATCATGATCAGCGTGCTGGTGGTGGAGGACGAACCGATCGCGGCCCGCGCGCACCGCGCCTACGTCGAGCGGGTGACCGGGTTCAGCGTCGCGGCGTCGCCCATTCCCGGATCGAGGCCGAGCGTGAACTGGGCAAGGGCGGAATCGACCTGGTGCTGCTGGACCTGCACCTCCCGGACGGCAGGCCTCGACTTGTTCCGCCGGATCCGCGCGGCCGGGTCGACCGTCGACGTGATGATCGTGTCGTCCGCGCGGGACGCGGACATCGTGCGCAAGGCGGTCGCGCAGGGCGCTGTGCAGTACGTGATCAAGCCGTTCGCCTTCGCGGCGCTGCGCGACCGGCTGCTGGCCTACCAGGGATTCCGGGATCAGTTCCACCAGGAATCCGCCGGCGACACCGACGTCGATCAGGCCGCGGTGGACCGCGCGCTGGCATTGCTGCGATCGCCGGCGGGCGGCTCGCTGCCCAAGGGAACGACCAAGGAGACGCTGGCGATCGTGGTCGGCGCGCTGCGGGAGATGGGGGAGGCGTCGGCCGGCCAGATCGCTGATTTCCTCGGCGTCTCCCGGATCACCGCCCGCCGGTACCTCGAGCACCTCGCGGACACCGGCGCCGCAGATCGGACATTGCGCTACGGACAGGTCGGTAGGCCGGAGACCAGGTACGGGCTGCGGCGGCAGGGGTGATCACCCGGACGGCCACCGTGCGGTAGGAAGGTCCCCATGAGCGACCCCCAGCTTGATCGAACCCAGCCTGACCGAAACGAGCGGGATCACGACACCGAGCCCGCGCGCCCAGGCCGGAGCGCCGCCGAGGACGAGGTCGTCCAGCTGTGCAGCGAGTTGATCCGGATCGACTCGGTGAACACCGGCGACCCGGACACCATCGGTGACGGAGAGGCCAGGGCAGCCCGCTACATCCAGCACAAACTCGACGAGGTCGGGTACGAGACCGTCTATCTGGAGGCGGTTCCCGGCCGCGGCAACGTCATCTGCCGGCTGGCCGGCGCCGACCCGCGACGCGGCGCGCTGCTGATCCACGGTCACGTCGACGTGGTACCGGCGCACGCCCCGGAGTGGACGGTCGACCCGTTCTCCGGCGCCGTGCAGGACGGGTACGTCTGGGGCCGCGGGGCGGTGGATATGAAAGACATGGTGGCCATGACCCTCGCAGTGGCCAGGGAGTTCAAGCGCACCGACTACGTGCCGCCGCGGGACCTGATTTTCGCGTTCATGTCCGACGAGGAGGCCGGCGGTACGTGGGGGTCGCAGTGGCTGGTGGAGCACCATCCCGAATTGTTCGCCGACGCCACCGAGGCGATCTCCGAGGTCGGCGGGTTCTCCATCCCGCTGGACGAGCAGCGCCGCGCCTACCTGGTTGCCGCGGCCGAGAAGGGCATCGCCTGGGCCACTCTCAAGGCGACCGGGCGGGCGGGCCACGGGTCCATGGTCAACGACGACAACGCCGTCACCCGGGTGGCGGAGGCGGTGGCCAGGCTGGGCGCGCACCAGTTCCCGCTGACGCACACGCCGACCGTCGACGCGCTGTTCGCGGCTGTCCACGAACTCACCGGACGGGAGTTCCCGGAGGACGACCTGGAGGGCGCCGTCCGCAAGATCGGTCCCATTTCGCGGATCGTCAACGCGACGCTGCGCAACACCGCGAATCCGACGATGCTCAAGGCCGGCTACAAGGCCAACGTCATCCCGTCGACCGCCGAGGCGACCGTGGACTGCCGGGTGCTGCCCGGGTCGGAGGAGCACTTCCGCGAGGAGGTCGCGCAGATCGTCGGTGACGGCGTGGAGATCGACTGGGTGTGGATCCCGCCGCTGGAATTCCCGTTCGAGGGCGACCTGGTGGAGGCGATGCGGGCCGCGCTGGAGGCGGAGGATCCCGGCGCCCATGCGGTGCCGTACATGCTCTCCGGCGGCACCGACAACAAGGCGTTCCACCAGCTCGGGATCGTCGGGTACGGCTTCGCCCCGTTGCGCCTGCCGGCCGACCTCGACTTCACCGCGCTGTTCCACGGGGTGGACGAGCGGGTGCCGATCGACGCGTTGGAGTTCGGCACCCGGGTGCTGGAGCGGTTCCTGCGCAGCTGCTGACAGTGATGTGAAGGACCCGGCCCTGCGGGAATCTGTCGTTGGGACAGGTTCTTCACCGGCGTCGGGTGATCCCCTTGGCGACCGACTCGGGCGCCCGATGGGTCGGATGACCTCGTCGGCCGTCGGTCAACTGCCCGGGACCACCTGGCGCACCAGCGCTGTCGTCACCGCCGCCAGGGCGACCACCACCAGGAACGGCCACCGCCGCCAGACCGCGACCGCGGCGACCGCCAGGCCGGCCGCGCGGGCGTCGAGCACCAGGCTGCGGCCGTCGGAGAAGGTCTGCACCGCGATCAACGCGGCCAGCAGCACCACCGGCAGCAGTGCCGCGATGCGGTGCACCGCAGGCAGTTCCAGCACGCTCTTGGGCACCGACAGGCCGGCCAGCTTCAACAGATAGCAGCCGAGGCAGCCGACGGCGATGCCGATCCAGACGGTCATGA
>DASQFG010000614.1:0-1880 GCA_035633315.1 Nakamurella sp.
TGGCCGCCGGTCTGGCGCTGGTCACCGACGTGCTCGATCCCGAGGTCATCGTCGTCGGCGGCGGCGTCGCGAGCGCGGCCGGGATGTTCCTGCCGCTGGCCGTGTCCGAGTTCGCCAAGATGATCACCGGGGCCGGGCATCGGCCGGTGCCCAGGGTCGAACTCGCCAGGTTCGGCGACCGAGCAGGCATCATCGGCGCGGCACTGATGGCCGCCGAACGCTGATCGATTCTTCTTCAGAACCCGGCCGGGCTCAGACGACCGCGCCGTCGTCCTCCCCGTCGCCGTCACCCTTGCCGTGCTGGCGCCGCATCCCGGCGACCAGCAATCCGGCTCCGCTGACAAGCAGCGCCAGCGCCAGGATCAGCACCAGATCGGCTCCGACGGAGAGTAGACCGGGCCGGGCGACAAGCAGGATCCCGGCGGCCATCAGCAGCGCCGCACCGATCGTGCGGCCCTTGGGCCGGGGGAGCGGGGGTGGCTCCGGAGGCGTGTAGTGCGCGTCGTCGGCGGCCAGTTCGGCCTCGCGGGCGGCCTTCTGGGCCTCGTACGCCTCGACCTCCATGGCCCGCTCCAGTCGGCGCAGTTCGCGGCGGCGGGCACGCTCATCGGCCGACTCCCGGCCGGACGGGTGCTCGGGGTGGGCCGGGCGAGCGAGTGGTGGCCGGTAGCCGGGTCCGGCCGCCGCCTGGTCCTGGTCGGCCGCCTGACCGGGACGGGGAAGGTGATCGGCGGTCCAGCGCATGTGGGGCGCAATCCCGGACACGATGGCCGCGAATGCGGCGTCCACATCGGTGTCCGAGGGTTCACCGGGTACCTGGGGCGCGCCGCCCTCCCGCTCCGCCGCCTGGTCGGCCGGCGGTTCGCCAGCGGCCCCGCGGATCGGTTCGTCGTCAGCTCCGGGGGTCACGGTCACGGCAGCCCCGCGGTGACCTTCTCGATGAACTCCACCGACGAGGTGAAGATCTCATCGGCGTCGTTGTCCAGCGTCGCCACGTGGTAGCTGTTCTCCAGCCAGATCTCGGTGACGTCGGTCGAGGAGATGCCGTCGAGCACGATCTGGGAGTTGACCGGTTCCACAACGTGATCGGCCCGCGAGTGCAGCAGCAGGACGGGCGCAGTGACCGTCGGCAGGTCACGCCTGACGATCGGCCAAGCACGTGACAGTGAGTACATCGCCTTGACCGGGACGACGGTATAGCCGGGCTCGGTCACGCCGGGTTTGGCAATATCCCCGAGGAAGCCCGGGTATGCCGGGACCGCGAAGAAGCGCAGGAGAGGCAATAGGTACTTCGCTTCCTTGCGCAGGGTCATCACCGACGGGTTCACCAGCACCAGGCCGGCCATCGCGTCGGGATAGAGCTCGCCCAACCGAAGCGCGAGCGTCCCACCCATGGACAACCCCGCGACAACCACCGCCCGGCACCGTGATGCCAGTTCCTGCAGGGAGCCGCTGACGGCGCCGAGCCAGTCGTCGAAGGTGGTTCGGTTCGCGTCCTGCCAGCGGGTGCCGTGCCCGGGCAGTAGTGGCAACCGGACGGAATAGCCCTCGGCGACCAAATGGTCGGCCCACGGCCGCAGCGAACCGGGGTTGCCAGGGAATCCGTGACACAACAGCACGCCCACATCGCCGCCGTCGTGGCTGAACGCCCGCTGCGAGTCATCTGCGATCGCGTCGGTCGCATCGGTCATCTGCACTCCTGAAAACTCCGGCCCCGGCTTCCATGGTCGCACGACCCACGGCCGGACCCGCCGTGCCGCCGGGAAGGCGGGCGGAGGGTCGCACCGCAGCGTACGGTTGTCGCAGTCGTCATCCGCGAGCTAAGGGGCTTTCCCGCGTGCTCTACAACCTGGTCAAATACGTCCTCCTCGGACCGTTCC
>DASQFG010000615.1:0-6278 GCA_035633315.1 Nakamurella sp.
CCAGCTGCCGTCAGTCCGGCCGGGGCAATGTGGAATCGGCCATCCGTGGTGGGCATGTGGGCTCCTCGACCTGGCATCAGCACGGCACATCGTCGCAGGTGGCAGCCGATCGCGCTGAGCCGGGGACCGGGCTCGCGCGCTGGGGTTGCTGCCCTCCCTGCCCTCCGGCAGCTGACCCTTTGTGGGCGCGGATCAACTTCCCCGGCGCGCATGAAGATGGCGGATTTGGGACGGGTGGGACTGCAGTCAACGAGTTGAGCCGCGCAGTGGAAGTTGATCCGCGCCGGGGCAGCGCAAGCGGCGCCGATGGCTTTCAGGCGACAGGCGCTGCCGCACATCATCCGATCGGGAGTACGTTGCGAGCGCGCACCGGTCGCTCGTGCACCGTCGCGCGGTGGGCCACCCCTGGTCGCTGTTGGGGATGTGTCGCTGCCGGACCGCACCGCCGCCGGTCCGCACCGCCACCGCAATGAACTGCCGGATGCCCATGCGACCGCTCGGTTCGCTATCTTCATCCCTATCGGTCGATGCCCCGCCCGGCGGACCCGACTGAGATCGAACCGCCCCGTCGGCGACACCGTCGGCGCACCGCGACCCCGTGACGGCCCCAAGAACAAGAGGAGTAACGATGGAAATCGGACCGGTTGACGTGCTGGAGGTTGCCTTTCCCGGCAACGAGTTCAACGGCGAGATCCTGCCCGCGCTCGAGGCACTGATCGCTTCCGGCACGATCCGTGTGCTCGACCTGCTTCTCGCGTACAAGACCGCGGACGGCGAGGTCGGTTCGGTGGAACTGGCCGGGATCACCCAGCAGTACGGACCGCTGTTCGCCAGTGTCGACGGTGACGTCCCCGGCGGTCTGCTGGACGCCGAGGACGTCGAGGCCCTCGGTGACGATCTGGAGCCCAATTCCTCGATCGCGCTGATCGCCTGGGAGAACACCTGGGCGGCACCCTTCCTCACCGCGCTGGAGAACTCCGGCGCCGTGGTGCTCGACCAGGCCAGGATCCCCAGGGAGGCCGTGCTGGCGGCCCTTGCGTCGGTCGAGAGCTGAGGATCCGTCGTGGGATTGTTCGGGATGATGGCCCGCACCGCGGTGGTCGCGGGCACCGCCACCGCCGTGTCCAACCGCGTCTCGCGGCGGCAGGCGACCAAGTGGCAGCAGCAGGCCGATGCCCAGGCCTACGAGGAGCAGCCGCAGCAGCAGGCTCCGCCGCAGTACCAGCCACCGCCACCGCCGCCACCGGCTCCCGAGCCCGCGGCCGCTGACTCCTCGAGCCTGGTCGACGAGCTGCAGAAGCTGGCCTCACTCAAGGAGCAGGGAATCCTCAGCGAGGACGAGTTCACCGCGGCCAAGAACAAGCTGCTCGGACCGTGACGCGACTGGTCGGGTCGGCGGGATCGGCGGCCCGACCGTGCTCGTCGACCTGAAGGTCGGCACGACTCCCGGCACGGCCGTCGGCCGTACCGTCGATGTACGCCCCGGGGCATGCCGCTCGCAACCTGGCCCCGCGGCTCTACGCTGGCCCGGTGACTGACGGCGATCGGGACCGGCCCGCCCCGGCTGATCGGGCTCCGGTGGACCGCGCTGACGGAAGCGCAAACGGCGCCGATCGCCGCCGCCCGCGGAGCGTGTACGCAGTGGGCAGCGAGCCCGATCCGCGGTTCTCGCTGGCCAACGAGCGCACCGCGCTGGCCTGGGTGCGCACCGGCCTTGCCCTGATCGCCGGCGGGATCGCGCTCACCTCGGTCGCCGCGCTCACCGGTTTGCCCGCCTTCCTGGACGTCGTCGCGCTGCTGGCCTGCCTGTTCGGCGGCGCCATCGCGGTGATTGCGCTGGTGTCCTGGCGCAGCGTCGAGCGGGCGCTGCGCAGGGGAGATCCCTTGCCCGCGCCCAGAGCGCTCGGCTGGCTCGTCTCGCTGGTCGTCATCGCGGCCGTCGGCGTCGCCGTGTACGCGCTGACCCAGATGCCGCGATGACCGGCGACCGACCGACGGCCGAACCGGTCGAGGTGTACGGCGCGGCCCGCGAACGCACCGCACTGGCCTGGCAACGGACCGGGCTCGGCGTGGTGATCGGCTACTTCCTGCTCTTCGTCGCGCTGGTTCGGCACGGTGTGCTGGCGTTGGGCGCCCTGGCGGCCGGCGTCGGGGTGGCGCTCGCCGTGCTGGCCGTGGCGTTCCTGCCGACCGCCCGGCGGCCGCGGCACGAGGAGCCGAACCCGTGGATCCTGCTGCTCGCCGTCGCGGTTCCGGTGCTGACCCTGGCGGTGCTAGGCGCGCTGGTCGCCGTCATTCCGCTGCTGAATCGATGAGTCACCCGACCCGCCGCGCCGCCCGACCCTCCCTGAGCCGTGCTGAGCGGGTGCGGCGAATTCCCGGCGTCACTGCAACGCCGGGATGACCTCCTTCTCGAACAATTCGATCCCGGACGTGTCGTAGGCCGCCTCCGGGAAATAGGTGATGGCGTAGGACATTCCGGCCGACTTGAGCGCCGACAACTTCTCGACGATCTGCTCGGGAGTGCCCACGCCCGGGAGGTCGAGGTACCCGGACATTTCGGACTCCGCCTTGTCCGCTCCGATGGATTTCGTGAGGTGCTGCCTGACCCAGGAAAGCCGCTCCTGCACTTCTTTTTCGGTCGACCCGATCGCCACGTTGTAGTTCGCCGACCTGGTGATCCGGTCGAAATCCGTTCCCGCGGAACGGCAGTGCTCGGCCAGCACCGCCGACTTCCGGCGGAACCCGTCGAGGGTGCCGTCGAAGTTGGTGTACTGCGCGTACTTCGCCGCGATCTTGAGGGTGACCTTCTCGCCACCGCCGGCGATCCACAGCGGAATGCCGCCGGGCTGCAGGGGACGTGGCCGGACGATCGCGCCGTCGACCTGATACGTCTTGCCCTGCAACGTCGCAGACCCGGTGGTCCACGCCTGTCGGATGATCTGCACGCCCTCGTCGAGCGCCCGCAGCCGCTCACCGGCCGGCGGGAAACCGTACCCGTAGGCCCGCCACTCGTGCTCGTACCAGCCGCCGCCGATGCCCATCTCGGTCCGGCCGCCGGACACGATATCCACCGTCGCGGCCACCTTCGCCAGGTACGCCGGGTTCCGGTACGACATGCAGGTGCACATCTGACCGAGCCGGACCCGCGTCGTCGACGCCGCGAACGCCGCCATCAACGTCCATGCCTCATGCGTCGCTTCGTCGGTGGGCGTCGGCGTGGTGTGGAAGTGGTCGTACAACCAAATGGACTCCCACGGACCCGAATCGGCGCGCCGGGCGAGCCCGGACATCGTCGCCCAGTGCTCGGCGGGATCGATGCCGACCAGGTCCATGCGCCAGCCCTGCGGGACGAAAACACCGAATCTCATCGTCATGGGGCCAATTTACGGCCGGACCATGTAGTGCGGTCGGACCCGGCGAGTGGGGACCTTTGGCCCGTGTGGTGACGACCTGTTGCGGATCACGATGAGGCGGTCAGCAGTTCCGTCACCTTCAACCAAGGAGTCGATATGGCCACCCCTATCACCGACCGCCCCAGCCCGGACCCGGATCACGATGCGACCGCGTCAACCGCGGGCACAGTCGCCGCAACGAACTCACAGGTGCTGGACAAACCCAGGTTCAGCCCTTCGGCACGGGTGGCGATCGCCCTGCTGAGAGTCGCACTGGGCTTCATCTTCCTGTGGGCGTTCCTGGACAAGTTCTTCGGGCTCGGCTACGCGACCCCGGCCGACAAGGGTTGGATCGAAGGCGGCTCGCCGACCAAGGGCTTCCTTTCCGGCGTCACGGTCGGTCCGTTCGAGTCCTTCTTCAACTCGATCGCCGGCACCTGGTGGGCCAACACGCTGTTCATGCTGGGCCTGTTCGCGATCGGCACCGCGCTGATCCTGGGTGTCGCCATGAAGATCACCATGTTCGCCGGCCCGCTGCTGCTGGTCATGATGTGGGCCGCTGCATGGCCGATGGCCCAGTTCGACTCCGCCGGTGAGGCGACCAGGTCGTCCAACCCGTTCCTGGACGATCACCTGATCTACGCACTGGTCATCATCGTGCTGGCCCTCATCGGCGCCGGCCGGGTGTACGGCCTGGGCAACTGGTGGGCAAAGGTGACCGGGCACAACACCTGGCTGCGTTGATCCCGAAGTTTGGTCCCGAGGTTCTGATCCCGAAGTTCGGTCCCGAAGCTGATGCAGTCGTTGATCAGCAGTTCGACAACCGCAAACCGATCGACAGATTGACAGAGTGAAAGCTGCCGACAGTGCCGACTCAGGAAGTCCTGCGAAAGCTGTGCTGGTCATGGCAATACAACCATGACCGGCCACGGCCGGCGGGAACCAGTAGGGGGAGGGTCATGATCAACAGCGAGATGCTGTGGACCGGGGGGTCCACGGCCCTGCGGCAGGCCAACAGCAATGCCGGTCTCGGGTGGACGGACGCGGAGGACTCAGGAAAGGATGCTGGACTCGGTGCTGGCGCGGCGTCGACGATGGGAAAGGTGAGTACTCCGATGGTGCAAGCACCGACCGAGAAGATCACCGTGTACCTCCTGGACGATCATGAGATCGTCCGGCTCGGGCTGAAGGACCTGCTCGAGAGCGAGGGCGACATCGAGGTCGTCGGTGAGTCCGGGTCGGTTGCCCATGCGCAGGCGCAGATCCTGGCCCTGCAGCCCCAGGTCGCGGTGCTGGACGGCAGGTTGCCGGACGGCTCGGGCATCGATGTCTGCCGGGAGATCCGGTCCCGCGATCCCAACATCGCCGCGCTGATCCTGACCTCGTTCGACGATGACGAGGCGCTGTTCGCGGCGATCATGGCCGGCGCTGCCGGGTACGTCCTCAAGCAGATCCGCGGCTCCGACCTCATCGACTCCGTCCGGCGGGTGGCCGCGGGACAGTCGTTGCTCGACCCGGCGGTGACCGCGCGGGTGCTGGAACGGGTCCGGCGGGGGCCCGAACTCGATCCGGCTCTAGCCCCACTCACCGACCAGGAACGGCGCGTGCTCTCCTTGATCGGCGAGGGCATGACCAATCGGCAGATCGCCGAGTCCATGTTCCTGGCCGAGAAAACCGTGAAGAACTACGTGTCCAGCCTGCTGGCCAAGCTGGGACTGCAGCGGCGCACCCAGGCGGCGCTCTTCGCCGCTCGGCACATGCCCGACCTGCCTGAATAATCAGGCTGGTCGCCACCCGGCCGCGTGATCACGCCCGTCACTGTGCGGGTACCTGCCACACCACCCGCGTCCCGGTGTCCCCGGCCGGGCCGAGTTCGCAGGTCCCGCCGAGCTTCTCCGCCCGCTCGTGCATGTTGCGCAGGCCGTTGCCGGCCGGGGCGCCGCGCAACCCGCGACCGTCGTCGGCGACCGTGAGCACCACCTGGTCACTGACCTCGAGCACCACCGTCACCGATGTGGCCAGCGCATGCCGGGCCACATTCGACAGCGCCTCGTGCAGCACCGCCAGCAGGTGCGCCCGCACCTCGTCGGACACCCCGCTGTGCACCGCGCCCATCGTCCGCACTTGCGGCTTGAACCCGAGCGAGGGCACCACCGCCGCGACGGTCTCGGTGATCTCGTCCCGCAGATCCGCGGCGCGGCGGGGGTTCCCCAGCTCGAAGATCGTCCGGCGGATGTCCTTGATGGTGACGTCCAGCTGGTCGACCGCGGCGCTGATCCGATCGGCCACCCGCCCCTCGCCGGCGAGCCTGGAGGTGTTCTCCAGCGTGAGCCCTACTGCGAACAACCGTTGGATCACCAGGTCGTGCAGGTCCCGGCCGATCCGGTCGCGGTCCTCGAACACGGCGAGCCGGGCGCGGTCCTCCTGAGACTCGGCGACCTCCAGCACCAGTGACACCTGAGCGGCGAAGGCCTCCGCCGACCCGACGGTGCTCTCGTGTACCCGGTCCAGGTGATCAGGTGACCAGCGCAGCCAGAGCACACCCGCCACTCGCGCGCTGTTGCCCACCCTGACCAGCAGATCCTCGCCCGGCCCCGGCGACACGCTGACGCCGGTGGCCAGTACCGCCTGCGGGGTGGTCAGGCCGAACGCGGCCCCGGCGCCGTTCCCGTCGGACCCGATGCCTGCCATCAGATCGTGCTCGTCCAGCGCGGAGTTGGCGACCCCTGCCGATCCCGCGACACGCAACTCGGAACCGCCGGGCGGGCACAGGAACAGGGTGGCCCCGTCCGCGTTCCCGGCCACCAGGGCGTGCTCGGCGATGACGTCCGCGGGCCGGCCGCGTGGTTCGGTGCCCAGCAGGATGGCGCTCGCCGACGCCGC
>DASQFG010000616.1:0-3627 GCA_035633315.1 Nakamurella sp.
CGCCTTGACGCCGTCATGTGCCCAGACCTTGGCGGTCAACAAACGGCACCTCGACGACCCCGTGACAACGACCCAATGACAACGACCCATGACAACGACCCAGCCTCCCCCAGGGCACGCAGGCCGGGCCTGGTCAACCAATGACACGTTGGCGGCCGCGGTGCTCGACGCGCTGCCCGACGCCACCGCGGTGCTCGACCAGATCGGCACGATTACGTTGTCGCGGTCAACCACACCTGGCGGATGTTCGCTCTGAATAACGGCGGAACCGAAACTGAATCGTCCCGGGTCCGGTGGAGGGCCTGATTCCACGGAAAGGTGGAGTCATACCAGCACCGAGGAGGTACCCGCTTTGAGTTGCGGGAGCGTGGTCTGACTGACTACTGACTGGGCCGGTCGTCGATCGGGGTGGTCGATGAGCAGCCCAACACAGCGCCATATGCGAGGACCCCTGTAGGCAATACGGCCAGCTGCTCATTTCTGTCGATTCCGGCGAAGATGCACGCCAGCCCGAGGTCCGCGGCGAGTCCGGCAACCGCGCGGACGATCTTTGCGCTCGTTTTGTCGTCCGGCAGTCCTTCCGCGAGCGACCGATCGATCTTGATCGCGTCGACGGGCAGGATTGCGAGCTGGCTCAGGGTTGAATGGCCAGTGCCGAAGTCGTTGATGGCGATCCGGACGCCGGACGCACGAAGCTCGGTGAGCTGACGCAGAGTGGAGGACCCGGCTTCGATCAGGACGAGTTCGGTCAGTTCCAGCACAAGGTCCGATGGTTGTAAGCCATGCCGATCGAGAGCGGCCCAAACCAGGGCGGGCATGTCGGCCTGCTGCGCCTGCCGGGCGCTGAAGCTGACACCCATCCTCGTCGTGGTCCCGTGCTCGGGGTGCTCCGCCCGCCAGTCCACGAGAGCGTTGAGCGCGATGTCGAGTACGGTCTCGCCGAGCGGGCCGATCAGCGCGGTGTGCTCGGCGACGTAGGTAAAGACCTCATGCAGGATGGGCTCTCCGGCGGAGTCAGTGAGCCGGGGCAGTGCCTCGAAGCCGGCGAGCCGACCGCTGTCCAGGTCGATCACCGGCTGGTAGGACACGGTCAACTGGGGATGGTCGGGCCCACCCTGGTCGAGGGCGGCATGCAGGGCCCGTTCGGCGGTTGCCCGCTCGAAGATGCCCGCCCGCAGCGAGTCGTCGAACGTTGCGACGCGGTTCTTACCGCTCTGCTTCGCTCGGTACATGGCCACGTCGGCATCTCGCAGCGCATCCTCGGCCAGGCCGCCGGCCGCGGCGAAGGTGATCCCGACGCTCACCGAGATCACGTGCTCGCTGTCTTGGTGGCGAATCGGCCTGGACAACTCGGTTTTCACGCGTTCGGCGATCTTGGTCGCGGGCTCATGGGGCTGGACCAAACCCCCGTCACCGACCGGTTCCAGCACTATGACGAACTCATCGCCGCCGACCCGGGCGACCGAGTCGCCCGCGCGCAGCACGGAACTGAGCCTGGCGGCTGCCTCGACGAGTACAGCGTCCCCGGCGGCGTGTCCAGCGGTATCGTTGACCCGTTTGAAGTCGTCGAGATCGCAGAACAGAATCGCGACCTCGCCGCCGTGCCGATCGGCGCGGTCGAGCGCGGAGGTGATCCGTTCGACGAGCAGGCGCCGGTTCGGCAATCCGGTGAGGGCGTCGTGTAGTGCCATATGGGCCATCCGCGCTTCGGCGAGCCGGAGCAGCACCTGGTCGATGTCGCGAGCAAGCTCAGCCCCTTCCGCGACGGGCATGTCCTCCCAAAACGCACTGCGGTCGGTGACCGTCTGCCGCCACGAGTCGAAGGATGTGCGCGGCGACAGCGCAGTCGCTCGGTTGTCGGCAGACTGGGCACCGAGCCAATCGACCGTCTGCAGGATCTCGCGGCGGAACCAGATCAGACAATCGCCGGCGTTGCCGAACGGGAGCACCAACACCCCGGCAACCGCGGGCAGCAGCTCGGCCAGTTCGGGCCTGTCGATGGCGAGTGCCTCGGTCAGCAATGGCGGGAGATCGTTGTGCGCCGGTGTCAACGCCGCGAGCAGCGCCATGGTCTGCGAATAGCTGGGTGTGTGGCCGACGGAGCTGAGCCGGTGGTGCAGGCACACCGTCGCCCCATCGGCATGGATCAAGTCCAGCAGTGTCACCGTCCGGTCGGTCAATCCGGCGGCCACGTCAAGATCGGCGTTCATCTGATCGGCCAGCAGGCTACGGACGTCGTGGGCCTCAAGTCGCCGGGTCAGCACCTGCGTGCGGGTGTTCGCCCCCAGCTGCAGGGCCACCTGCTGGGCCAGTATTTCGCAGGCTCGCCGCAGCAGAAAAGGAATCCGGCGGGGCCGGCGATTCGCACAGGTGATCAAACCCAGGAGCCGACCGTCCAACACCAGGGACAGCGTGAAGCTCGCCCCTTGGCCCATGTTGCGCATGAACTGCAGGTGGAAGGGCGAGACGCTGCGCAGCTCGGCTCGGCCAAGATCCAGCGGTGCACCTGTTCGGGGATTGTTGACCGGGATCAACGCGGCGGGCCGATAATCGGTGCACGCGATCAGCCCGGACCGCTTCAGCAAATACAGCCGCCGGGCCTGCGCCGGTATGTCCGACGCCGGGAAGTGCAACCCCAGGTACGGGGTCATGCCGGCGGCATGGTCGTCGGCGACGACCTCGCCGTGATCGTCGGGGTGGAAGTGGTAAACCATGACCTGGTCGAACCCGGTTAGTCGGCGGATCTCGCGGGCGGCCACCGTGCGCAGCTCTGCCGAGTCGGTGGTGCTGGGCAACCGCTGGATGGCCGCATGCAGCAGGGACAGGTAATCTCGCCCGCTCGAGTCCGCCAGGGCGGGTTCGAATTCGACCATCCCCACGTCGTCGGCCCGGTGCACGATCACGTCGAAGTCCCCGCCATTGACCCGCGCCGCGAGCGGGTTGCACCCGGAGCCGGTTGCGGTCGCGAGTGCGGCCCGTAGGGTTGCCTGCAAGTTCGCCCCGACCAAGGCGCCGATGCCGGTCCTGAGCAGCTGCGGCGCGATCACCCCCAGCACGTCCGCCGTGTTCTCACTGGCCTGGATGATCTCCAGGCTTTCGGGGTCCACCACCAGCAATGCGCCGTGTGGCTGTATCGCGCCAGGTAGGTGTATGGGCTCCTGCGCGCATTCCGCGAGTCTGCTGTCCTCGTCCACCGCGGCGACCAGGGGCCGGACGGTCGTCATCGTTGCAACTCCGGTACAGCGAGGTGGCGGGCGAACAAGGCGAAGGTCGACACGGCACCGGCGACCACCGCATAGCCGTCTCCGCCCTGCGCGTCAAAGCGGCGCAAGGCGTGGCGCACCGCCGGCCACTGGTGACCCCGGCCCCGGCCGGTGAGAAACGCCGTCGGCACCGCACCGATCGCCGCACACACCATTCCGGCGACGATGCGACCACCGAGCGCGGAACCCTCGAGCACATACAGGCAGCCCAACGCATGACCGAAACACGGGAAAGGTGGCTGCACCGTCGATGCGCCCGGCGTCACGCCGAGACCTTCAAGATCAGCGACCAACAGACCAACCCGGCAGTGGGCGGCGATGTCCACGCCAACGTCCACCCACGCCCGGTCCCACACCTGCGCGG
>DASQFG010000617.1:0-2986 GCA_035633315.1 Nakamurella sp.
CAGCACCGCTGACGGCACCGGGGCAGGAGGTACCGGGGCAGCGGGTGCCGGGGCAGCGGGTGCCGGGGCAGGAGGTGCCGGGGCAGGAGGTGCCGGGGCAGGAGGGGAAATGGCCGTCGCCGCAGCCGCAGCCGCGGCATGGCGGGGCGCGGATGCGCCGGAGGACGCACCGTCGTGCGACCCCACCAGGTCCTGCGGCTCATCAGTCGGCAGGCGCGCATGGCCTACCCGACCGGCAACTTCAGGGCTCATGAACACCTCCCCGTCAGCGTGATCCGCTCACCTCAGCGACTCGGCAGTAGTTCGGCACCAGTTTTCACACATCATCGAACAGCGTTCACCGCTTCACCGAGCATAACGCCGCAGCTGGCACGGACCTTGCGCGGGAACAGTTGCCCCACGCGATACTGCGGCGCTACTCCAGCAGCCCGCGGCGCATCCCTTCGGCCACGGCGGCGGCCCGGTCGGAGACGCCGAGCTTGTCGTACAGCCGCTGGGTATGGTTGGGGCCCAACAGCACGGTGACCGCGGCCTCGACGTCGTGGGTCGAGGCAACCATCGGGATTCCCAAACCGGAACCCAACCGCGGTCTTCACCGTGCTCGCGCCGATGAACAACTCGGCGGCGACCTGCGGGATGCTCGACCCGCGGGCGAACGCCTGCAGCACCTGGTTCTCCCGCTCGCCGAGCACCGGGCCGGTGAGCAGGGGGCGCGAAGTCCGATCTCCCCCGCCAAGGCACCGGCCGGCTCGGCGGGGACGACCGCCCTGCCGGCCGCGACCGAGAGCACCGCGTCCACGATCTGCGAGCGCCGGGCGTCCTTGCCCAGGTAGCCGGCCGCCCTCCTGCAACGCCTGGAACACGATGGCGGTGTCCGTGATCGCCGACAGCAACAGCACTCTGGTGGTCAGGCTGTCCCGAGTGACGGCGTGCACCACCTGCAGCCCGTCCAGATCGGCTGGTAGTCGACCAGCGCCACGTCCGGATGGTGGCTCTCGATCAGCTCGAGCGCCTCTCGCCCGGTGCCCGCCTCGCCCACCACGGTGATCAGGCCGCTGGTCAGTAGCCCCCTGGTGACGCCGTCACGAAAGAAGGGGTGATCATCGGCAACGACCACCGTCACCTTCTGTCGGAGGTCCACACCCGCCGGGAATACGGTCGTGTGGCGTTGGACACGTCATGACGAGCGCGGTGCGTGCCCCCGGCGAGGTGCCGCGGCGATCAACACCCTCGCCCGGTCGTCACGCCGGATGTGGCGGCGGACATGATCACCAGGTGAGGCCATTCGGGGTCGTGCAGCGACTCGAGAGGGCCGGAACCGTTGATCACCCGGGAAGGGCACCGCCTCGCCGCGGGCCGGACGGCATGGCAGGTGCGGCCATGTCGATCCTCGTTCCGGACTCCGCTCGACTGGGCCCCGAGGTGATGCCGATCGTGGAGGCCCACGCCGAACGCGGGATCGCCCTGCAACAGGCCTTGCGCGCCGTCCTCGTGGTGTTCGCGGCCGCGACGGTGATCTGGCTGCCGCCGGCGGTCGGTGCCGGTGCCTGCGCGGTCATCGCCGCCGGCTATGTCGTCGCAGCCATCGGCCTGACCTGGTGGCTGCGGGGCCGCGGCGCCGCCGCGATCCGCTGGGGCTGGCTCGGGTTGCACGTCGACCTCGCTGTGCTGTCCGCGGTCAGCCTGATCGCCGGCTTGTCGGCCCGTAAGAGCTGGACGTCCTATGTGCCGTTGGGCGGCTTCTTCCTGCTGCCGGTGCTGGCGGCCACCCAATTGCGCTGTCGGGTGTGCGTCGGCGTGGTCGTCCCGACAGTGGCGGTGTACCTGCTGGACGGCGTGCTCACCCGGGAGGGCGACGACGAGCCGTGGGCATCGGTGATCCTGCGGACGCTGGCGCTGGTCGGGGTCGCGGCAATCGGGCTGTCCCGGATCCAGCGGTCCAGGGTGGCGGCGATCGCGGAGCTGGTGGTGGACCGGAACCAGCTGCTGACCGAGCCGATGACCGTCACCGTCACCGAGCGCCGCCGGATGGCCGAGGACCTGCACGACAACGCGTTGCAGTACGTAGTGGCCGCACGGTTCGATGCCGCGGACGCTCGCGACACGGCGGAGCCGGCCGCGTTCGACCGCCTGGACCAGGCGTTGACGCAGTCCGCTGGAACAACCCCCGGCCGCGCGCGGGCCGGGGGTCTAGCATTCCGCAGTGCTGGCTGTGCGGGCAGTCTCGATCCAGGTAGTCACGGTCAGTCCCACTCAGTCCGACTCATTCCGAAGGGAAACACATGAGCGCGAAGGTGTACGGCGTCACCGAAATCGTCGGGACCTCATCGGAGGGCGTCGACGACGCGATCCGGACCGGCATCTCCCGGGCTTCGAACACGTTGCGTGGCTTGGACTGGTTCGAGGTGACGGAGGTTCGCGGGCACATCCAGGACGGTCAGGTCGCGCATTTCCAGGTGGGCCTGAAGGTCGGCTTCCGGATGGACGCCTGACCTCATTCCCGATTCACCGAGCACGGGCGCGGGCGCGGGGAACTTCCGCGCCCGCGGTCGAGCACGGCCGGTACGCGGCGTGTACCTTTCTGGAATCCTCGCATTTCGGGCGAAGGGTTCTTCAAGGGGTGGTCGCTGTGCCCATCTTCATGATTGAACGACGCTATGCAGAGGTGTTCACCCCGGACGCGGACGGTGCTCGCGAGATCAACCTCATCAATGACGACGAGAATGTCCGCTGGCTGTTCTCTTTCCTGGCCGCGGACAAACGCAAGACCTACTGCCTGTTCGAGGCGGAGTCGGCCGAGGCGATCAGGAGCGCCGCCCGGCGGGCCGGGTTGCCGGCCGATGTGATCGTCGAGGTGTCCGACCGGGTCCTTCCCGACGGATCACTGAACCCCGTGGGGAGTTGACTCCCCTGCCCCGCCGGAGATCGGCGCGGGGTCGAGCAGGCCATGGGCGGCCGCGTACATCGCCGCCTGCGTGCGATTGGC
>DASQFG010000618.1:0-2719 GCA_035633315.1 Nakamurella sp.
CCGGGACGAGCTGCTGGGGCTGCTCGGTTGACCGCCGCGCGCCGTCGCCGGCAGCACCGAATCCGTCTGCCACGGGATCATCCCGTGCGCGAACTATATCGCCTAGACTGGTCCGATGCCAGCCTCAGCAACCGGATCGACCCGCCCTGCTTCGACCGATGCGGCGCCGGGCCGCCGCGTCGGCGCCGCGGGCGTCGCTGTCGGCCCTGACGTGCAGCCCATCGACGTGGACCTGATGTGCCTGGTCAATCAGGCCGGGTACGCGCTGACCGCGGAGATGGCAGCGGCTCTGGCCGGTATCAAGATCAGCCCACGGGAGTTCTGTGTGCTGTCGCATGCGCTCAAGGGTGGCCTGACCCAGATTCAGCTGGCCGAGCTCTCGGCGCTGGACAAGACGACCATGGTGGTGACCCTTGACCGGCTGGAGACGGCGGGGCTGGCCGAACGGCGGTTGTCCGGTGCCGACCGCAGGGCGCGGATCGTGGCGGTGACGCCGGCCGGCCGCAGCGCGGTCCGAAAGGCCCAGACGATTGTCGCCGGCATGTACGCCAGGATCCTTTCCCCGCTGCCGGCGCGGGATCGAGAAGTGTTCCTGCGCAGCCTGATCGCCCTGGTCACCGGTCCGCTGGCCCAGCCCTCGCACGTCGAACGGCCAGCCAGGCGGCGGCGGGTGCGCGCCTCGTGACCCATCGGAGGAGCAGCCGATGGCGCCGGAGACCTGGCCGGTGACGGCCGAGATCCCCAGTTGAGTTCAGTCGGCACTCAGGCCTGCGTCGAACTCGAGGGTCGCATCGTCGGCGAAGAGGTCGAAGAAGCGTCCCCACTCACGCTGGTGACCGCGGCGTTGAAGGTGGTGACGTGCCGCTCGACATCCACCGGCCGACCGTATGCCGCCGACCTTCCGGCAGGTAGGTTCCGACAATGACTGCAGGCGACCGCCCGGCGGGCGAGGACCGAAAAGGATCTGTCGCATTTGCCGCCGCCGTCGGCGGTATGGCCGGCGCCGCGCTGGCCGGTCACCGAGGTCCGCGGGGCGTTGCCCTCGGTGCGCTGGTCGGCGCGGCCGGGCTCGCGACGTCGGAGTGGATCGCCAGGGCACGGCAACGCCCCGGCGAGATCCCCGCACTCTGGCAGCGCATCGCCTTCAGCGCGGCACTGGTGGCACCGCTCGGCTGGGCGGCCGGGCGGGTGGCCCACGCCGGTCCGGTCGCTGTCGGCACCGGCACCGGAGCGATCGGCGGGCTGCTGGGCATCCGCCCCCAGAAGGTGGTACTCGGGCCGCTGCTCGGCGCCGCGATCGGCCGCGCCTTCGCGACCCGCCGGCGCCCGGTGCCGACGGCGATCGTCGCCGCCACCACAATGCTCGCCTACCGCACGGTATCGGCATTGGTGTTCCGCGACGCCCAGGTCAGCCTGCTGGCCGAGCGGGTGCCCGCCGAGGAGCTGCCGTTCGTGGTGCCGCGCGAGGCCCGTTCCCGTTACGTCGGAACAGGTTACGTCCGCGCGCTGGCCGACGAACTCGGCGGCAGCTATGTCGAGGATGCGCCGGACGCCGGGATCGTCGCATCGCTCGACGAACTGGCCGGCCCGGACTTCGACCCTGGGGCCGTGGATCGTAGAGTTCGTGAGTTCTACGAGCACACCACCCGGTTCCGGCTCGACATCGTGCCGGAGTGGCGGGTGTGGGTGCGGCCGGGATATCTGCTGTACCGGACGCTGGTGGCCCGCCCACTCGGGCAGGCCAACGTGCCGATGAACCAGCGCGAGACACAACGCGGCATCCGCAGTCGGATCGACACCATCACTCTTCCCGACACCCCTGCCGACACCGCTCCCGACACCCCTGCCGATCATGAAGCGGTGGACGTGCGAGGCTGGATCCGCTCCTTCACCGACACCGACGAACCCATTTACGTCGGCATCTACACCACCTATCGCGACCACGAGCGGGGTTACGTCAGCGTCGGTTTCCCCGTCCCCTACGGCAATTTCACCGCCACCCTGCTGCCGCGAGAACGGCCGGGAGGCGGTCTGGTGTTGACCAGCCGCAGCGACCTCGAGCACCCCGGCCACTATCTGGCCTACATCGATCCCGAGAGCCGGGAACTCACCGCGCTGGCCGTGCACGGTTTCGCCGAGCAGCTCGACGTCTATGTCGACGGCGACGAGCTGCGCGCGGAGCACGCGTTCTGGGTCTTCGGGTTCCCGTTCCTGGTCCTGCACTACCGGATGTTCCGGAAGCCGGCGCGAGAGGCGGGCTGATCATCAGCGGTGACGAACTGCGGGCGGAGCACGCGTTCTCAGTTTTCGGCTTCCCGCTCCTGGTTCCCGCACTATCGGATGTTCCTGAACCTGGCCCGCGAGGGCCTGATCGTCGAAGGTGACGAACTGCTGACGGAGCACGCGTTCTGGGCATTGGGTTCCCGTTCCTGGTCCTGTACCTCCGGATGATGAGGGGCGTAGCGCAATCGAAGATGGCCATGTCCGTCGGCTGAGTCGGGAATGGCCCGGACTGAGAATGCCGCGGAATACGAATACTCCCGCCACCAGTTACTCACGCCACCAGCCGTTCGAAGGCGCGATGACGTCGGGACATCTGCGCCGTGCGGCACGCACGATCGGCGATAGCAGTCCGTCGATCGCTAGCTCTCTGCACGAACGCGAGCAGGACACTTTACGTTCGTTGGTTGAAGGGTTTGTGGTGCATGGTGTTGCGTCG
>DASQFG010000619.1:0-6077 GCA_035633315.1 Nakamurella sp.
AGGCAGGCCGTCAGCAGGCACACGGCGACGCTGACCCACCCGACGAGGGAATACCCGCCGGAGGCAAAGAGAAGGGTGGCGAGGCCGGCGGCCGGAATCTGGGCCAGCAGCCCGGCACCGCGCGACCAGCCGAGCACCCGGGCGAACCCGGAGACGGACCCGGTCGCCACCATGCCGTCGTACAGCAACGCCTCGAAGGAGCCGGAGACCAACGAGCCCCCGATGCCCCAGAGCACGAAACCTGCCGCGTAGCCGGTGAATCCGGGCAGCAGCAGCCACACCGCGTACCCCGCGGCCTGCAGCACCCCTGCCGTCATCAGCGCCAGCCGGGGCGAGAACCGGTCCGCCAGCGCACCGGACGGCACTTCCGCCAGCAGGCCGACGACCGACCACACCGCGAACAGGGCGGAAATCTGCGCATCGGACAACCCGTTGTCCGCGAACAGCAACGCGTAGAACTCGTACAGCGGCACGACGTCGGCGAAGAAGGACCAACCAACCGCCGTGACCACCAGCCTCCGGCTCGCCCGCGGGAGGCCGGCAGCGCCAGGTCAATGAAATGGCATACGGATGAATCTCATACCGGCGAGACTAACTTCGCATCGCCCGGCCGCCAAGGGTGTTCATCCAGTGTCCCGTGAACAGAACTCTCTATCCACCTTGTGGTCGACGGCCTGCTCGGCGATCGAACCCGGTCCGCCGGCCTGTAACGAGCGGGCAGCAGGCACTGATCGCGGTGCTCACCGTCAGTCGATGACGCCGCGGCACGGGAGTCCGGGTGGTAGACAGGGTCGGTGACCCGCCTGCTACTCGGACCCCTGCTGCGTCACGTCGGGACCACCGACGCGACCATCTGGGTGGAGACCGACGCTCCGTGCGAGATCGAGGTCCTCGGTCACCGGGAGCGCACCTGGACCGTCGCCGGCCATCACTACGCGCTCATCGCGATCGAGGGCCTATCGCCGGACAGCAGCACCGCCTACCAGGTACGACTGGACGGCGACGAGGTCTGGCCGGAAGCGGAATCGGGCCGGCCGGCACCACGGATCCGGACCACGCCCGACAGCGGCCCGATCCGCATCGCGTTCGGATCCTGCAGGTACGCCAGATCGTCGGCGGTCCAGGGCGATCAGCATTTCGATGCAGATGCACTGGTGTGCCTGGCCCGATCGATGGGTGCCGCCGAACCGCGAACCTGGCCGCACGCGCTGGTCCTGCTGGGCGATCAGGTCTACGCCGACGAGACCTCGCCGGACACCCAGCGACGCATTCGCCAGCGCCGCGACATCACCAAGGGCTCGGGCGCGGAGGTCGCAGACTACGAGGAATACACCTGGCTCTACCACGAGTCGTGGACCGATCCCGATGTGCGATGGCTGCTGTCCACGGTGCCGTCGTCGATGATCTTCGATGATCACGACGTCCGGGACGACTGGAATACCTCACATTCCTGGCGGCTGGACATTCAGGCGCAGCCCTGGTGGCACGAGCGCATCGTCGGCGCGCTGTCCTCCTACTGGGTCTACCAGCATCTGGGCAACCTGTCTCCCGACCAGCTCGCCGACGACGTGCTCTATCAGAAGGTCCGCGGGCATGGCGGCGACGCCGAGTCGCTGGTCCGGGAATTCGCCAAAGCAGCCGACGCCGAGGCGGACGGGGCCAAAGGTGCACGCTGGTCGTTCCGCCGCGACTACGGACCGGTGCGGCTGATCGTCATCGATTCGCGGTGCGGGCGGATCCTGGCCGAGGGCCGGCGGGCGATGATCGGCGACGCGGAATTCGACTGGATCGAGGAGCAACTGCACGGCGACTACGACCACCTGCTGATCGGCACGTCACTGCCGTGGCTGATGCCACGAGCGCTGCACGACCTGGAGTCGTGGAACGAGGTGCTGTGCGACGGGCGGCGCGGTCAACGGATCGCCCGATGGTCCGAGAAGCTCCGCCGCGCAGCGGATCTCGAGCACTGGGCATCGTTCCGTGATTCCTTCGACCGGCTCGCCGTGACCGTTCGTGACGTCGGTCGCGGTCGCTACGCGACGGCCGGCGGACGGTCGCCCTCATCGGTCTGCGTGCTCTCCGGCGACGTGCATCACGCCTACGTCGCGCGCGCCAGTTTCCCCGGGTGGAGTTCCCCCGCAGGCACCGATTCCGCCGTCTACCAACTGACCTGCTCGCCGCTGCACAACCACGTGCCGACGCCCATGCGGCTGACCTTCCAGGCCGCCTGGAGCCGGGTCGCCGAGCGGTCCACCCGAGCCGTTCTCGGGGTGGTGGCCAAGGTCCCGCCGATGATCATGGAATGGTCCCGCAAGGCGGGGCCGTATTTCGGCGACGAGCTCATGACGATGACCATCCAAGGGCGGAGTGCGGAGCTGGTGTTGGAAAAAGCCGGATCGGTGAGTGACCCGCGGCTGACCGAGATCGCCAGGCTCACGCTGGCCTGATCGGTGCCGCCCATTGACCGCGGTCCTGACGGCAACTCACCGGCGTGCTGCATGGCGGCGCCCGCTCGGCTCCCGCGCCCGTCATACTGAATCCCGGCCGTCCGGCCGTGCAGAGGTTCACTGAAGGGTCTTCATCGTGCTCATCATCGCCATCATTCTGTTGGGCATGCTCGCCGGCGCCGCCGCGCAGCTGATCTTCCGCGGCGGGCAGAAGCGCCCGATCGACTGGACGGCGGCGATCGTGGTGGGGCTGATCGGATCCTTCGTCGGCGGCCTGATCTTCAGCCTGATCGCGGGCGACGGCATCGAACTCCGTCCGAGCGGCATCATCGGGTCGATCGTCGGTGCCGTCGTGGTGACCGGGATCTACAAGCTGGTCACCGGCCGGGTCCCGGGCAGCAAGGCCCGCCGCTGATCGAGGCCCCAACTTCCCGATGCCACCAGCCGGATCGACCGTTGGTCGGAGGGATCGACGGGAGCCATCGCTTCCGGGTGTAACGCGCGGGAGATCGCCTCGACGCCGTCGATCAGCCGGGGCCCTGGCCGCACGACGATGCCGTCGGCATCGATGGCCCACACCTCAACTCCGGGCAGCTCGGCGAGGATCCCGCGGGCCTGTTCGGCAGCACCGTCCAGGTGGTACCCGCACGGCGCCACGATGACCACGTCCGGGTCTGCCGATCGAATGTCGGACCAGCTGGTCTGAACCGATCGCTCCCCGGCGCGGCCAACCACCGGTTCCCCACCGGCCGCCCGGACCAGGTCAGGCACCCAGTGCCCCGCGGTGAACGGCGGGTCCACCCACTCGACGACCGCGACCCGCGGGCGCGCACGGCCGGCGACGGCGTCCGCCACTCGCTGCAGCCGGGCACGCAGTGCACCGACCAGGTTCTCCGCGACGTGACCGGTGCCGGTCCGTTCGCCAACGAGCAGCACGCTTGACAGCACGTCATCCAGCGAATGCGGGTCCAGCGAGATCACATCGGCCCGGCAACCGAGGTAGCCCAGCGCGTCGTCGACCTGACCCGAGGGGATCGCGCACACCCGGCACAGGTCCTGGGTGAGGATCAGCTCCGGGTCGAGCCCGGCCAGCGCCTGGGCGTGCAGGGTGTAAAGATCCTCGCCGGCCGCGAGCCGGGAGCGGACGTAGTCGTCGATCTCCCCCGGAGCCATCCCCTTCGTGTCCCGACCGCCGACCACCACGGTTTTCTCCAACCTCGCGGAGGCAGGTTCGTCGCACTCGAAGGTGACCCCGACCAGGTCGTCCCCCAGCCCGAGCGCGTAGACGATCTCGGTGGCCGAGGGCAGCAGCGAAACGATGCGCATCCCAGTTCCAGTGTCAGGTCAGTCCGGGTCACACCGCCCGCATCCGGTTGTTGCGGGGATTGTGCTCGAGCTCGGCCAGGCCCAGCGCCTCCATCAGCGGCGGGATGTAGACCCCGAACCGGCCCCGCAGCCCCTTCTTCAGGCCGTACCAGCCGCCGACCGGATTGTCCGGCGAGCGCCCCCAGGCTTCGACGGATCCCTCCGGAGCGGGCTTCTGCTCGTCCGCGCCGCCCAGTGGTACCCAGTCGCCGGCCTCGGTCAGCATCGCGTGCAGGTCGTCCAGGCAGCGGGCCTGATAGTTCAGGGTGGTCTTGCCGACCACGCACACCAGGATTGCCGGATCCGCGGTGTCGTCGCGATGGATGCTGTAGGCCGACGTCCCGGGTGGGGTCGTCAACTGCCACGGATCGTCCTTGGTGCCGGAACCGGTCGCTGCCATGGGGGGACCATACGCCCGTGTCCGCCGCCTGGTCCGATGCCAGGGTTCGATGCCAGGGTTCGAGGGGTCGGTCCGGCAGCGGGCGAGCCGACGTCGGTCCGCGGCACGGCCCAGCTCACGCTCTAGGCTTGCGGCCATGCAGCAGTACCTCGATCTGATGGACCGCATCCTGCGGACCGGGACGGTCAAGTCCGACCGGACCGGCACCGGCACCCTGAGCGTCTTCGGCCACCAGATGCGGTTCGACCTGTCCGAGGGGTTTCCGCTGGTCACCACGAAGAAGGTGCACACCCGGTCGGTCATCGTCGAACTGCTGTGGTTCCTGCAGGGCTCGACCAACGTCCGCTGGTTGCAGGAACGCGGGGTCAGCATCTGGGACGAGTGGGCCGACGCGGAGGGCGAACTCGGTCCGGTGTACGGGCATCAGTGGCGGTCATGGCCGGCACCGGACGGCCGGCACATCGACCAGATCGCCGCGGTGGTGCGCTCGCTGCGGGAATCCCCCGACTCCCGCCGGCACATCGTCTCGGCGTGGAACGTGGCCGAGGTCGCCGACATGGCACTGCCGCCGTGCCACACCATGTTCCAGTTCTACGTCGCCGACGGCAGGCTGTCCTGCCAGCTGTACCAGCGCTCGGCCGACGTCTTCCTGGGCGTGCCGTTCAACATCGCCTCCTATGCGCTGCTCACGCAGATGATGGCGCAGGTCGTCGGGCTGGTTCCCGGCGACTTCGTGCACACCCTGGGCGACGCGCACCTGTACGCCAACCACCTCGATCAGGCGAGGTTGCAGCTGACCCGGACTCCCCGCGCGCTGCCGTCGCTGGCCATCACCCCGGGCGTCACGGACATCGACGCCTTCAGCTACGAGGACTTCACGGTGCTCGGCTACGACCCGTACCCGGCGATCAAGGCACCGATCGCGGTATGACGATCCGCCGATGAGTGTCACCCTGGTGGCGGCCGTCGCCCGCAACGGGGTGATCGGGGCCGACGGCGGTTTGCCCTGGCACCTGCCCGACGACCTGCGCCGGTTCAAGGCGCTCACCATGGGCCACACCATGATCATGGGCCGGCGCACCTTCGAGTCGATCGGCCGGGCGCTGCCCGGCCGGGTGAGCATCGTGGTGACCCGGGATGCCGGGTGGACCGCGCCGGGTGTCACGGTGGCGCACTCGGTGGACGAGGCGCTCGCGCTGGCCGGGCCGGGCAGCGAGGTGATGGTCGTGGGCGGCGGTGAGGTCTACCGGCAGACGCTGGACCTGGCCGATCGGCTGGAGATCACCCACGTCGACGCGAACGCGGTGGGCGACACCCGGTTTCCCGAGATCGATCCGGCGGTATGGCAGCTGGCGACCCGGCAGGATTCGTCCGGATGCTGGTTCGCCGGCTACACCCGCCGGCAGCCCGTGTCCGACCTGGCGGAGCTGCTGGCCAGAATGGACCCAGAGCTGAACGTGGGCGAGTACGTGTTCTGCACGACGCCGCTGGACGTGGACCTACCCGCCGGCCTCGATCCGGTTGCCACGGTCCGAGAGGCCGAGGGCCGCACCCTGGTGCTGTCCCGGGACGCGGCCGAGAATGCCGGGCTGTCAGGGACTTTCCGCAGCGCCTGGATCACCCTGCGGGTGCGTTCGGCGCTCACCGCGGTGGGCCTGACCGCGGCGGTCGCTGCGGCACTGATCCGGGACGGCATCCCCTGCAACGTCATTGCCGGGTTCCACCATGATCATCTGTTCGTGCCGGTCGATCAGGCCGACCGGGCGGTGGCCGCGCTGACGGCGCTGGCCCACGTGCGGCAGCCGGACACCCGTTGACCTCAGGCGCTGACCTCTCAGGCGCTGACCTGGGGTCTGAGCAGTAAC
>DASQFG010000620.1:0-3281 GCA_035633315.1 Nakamurella sp.
ACGCCGGTACCTGGCTGGCCCGATTCGCGTTCGGCCCGTGCGCCCGGCAGATGCGCCCGGGATCGGCCTTCCTGAACGAACTGGGCCGGGCCGCGCTCAGCGCCGGTCCGCGCTGGGTGATGCTGCACGGCGGCTCCGACATGGTGGTCCCGGCCAGGTCGGCGATCCCCGATTCCGATGATTCCCGGGTGGTCACGCTCCGACCGGCGGACGTAGGACACCGGTCGATCACCCGGCACGCGGAGGTTGTCCGCTCGATCGTCACCGAATTGCTGCACGCCGATCGAACGGCGCCAGAGCTGGTGGCCGCGTGAGCATCCCGCCCGTCACAACGACCGTCACAAGCCGTCGACGTACTCCTTGGCACTGGTCAGGTCCCACCCCGTCCGCGCCCGAACCAGCTTGATCGCGGTGATCTTGTCGCCGTCGGCGACCAGCGACCGCACCTCGAGCTCGGTGTCCAGGTCGACCGGCGCGGTGGATGGCGCCGTGTCAGTTCTCGTCGCACGTTCCTTCTTCACTGCGGTCTTTGAGCTGGACTTCGAACCCGACTTGGACCTGCTCGCGATCTTCTCGACGATGGTGACCGCATCGGCGAGCGACAGCCCGGTCTGCTCCCGGAGCAGCTTCACCGCCTCCACCTTCTTGCCCTGCTGGTACAGGCTGGTCACCTTGCCGGCGAGGGACGCGTCGATGGTGACCTGGGTCGGGTCGACGTACGACCTGCGCTTCCTGGCGGACCAGGCCAGCACGATGACCAGAGCGATGACGGCCGCGATGAGCAGGATCCACCAGGTTTCCACCCGCCCATGGTAGGGACAGTGACCAGAATTGGCGTCCCCTCCAGGCAGGAGACGATCAGGCCTGCGCGGGGGTCGCCTTGTGCTCCGGAGCCAGCACGGACGCCCTGATCACTCCAGGAACGGCCTCGGCGAGGACCTGCGCCACCGGGCGATCCGATGCCTGGTCGAACAGGTCGTGAACGATGACCTCGCCATCGGCCACCTGAACCGACCAGCGCGCCTGACCGCCGAGCACCTGCAGGTGTTTGCGGACGTCGGCGGCGATCTCCGCGTCGGTGCGCGACAGCACCCGCACCACGTCGCGGCGGGTCACCACACCGACCAGCCTCGTCCCGTCGACGATCGGCACGCAGCGCCGCTGCCCGGCGAGCATCACCCGTGCCAGCACGGCGATGTCCGCGTCGTGGCTGACGGCGACGGCCGGGGCGGTCATCACCTCGGCGACGGTGCGCGCCGGGCTGAGCCCGGCGGCTGCCGGGTCGCCGGAATGCTCCGGGAACCGGTTGCGGATCAGGTCCGCCTCGGTGACGATGCCGACCAGGGTGCCGTTCTCGTCGACCACCGGAAGTGCGCTGAATCCGCGATAGGTGAGCATTTCCGATGCCTTGCCGACCGTCGCGGTCGGCTGCACCGTCAGCACCGACTTGGTCATGATCTCCCGAGCGTGCATGACGGGCCTCCGTGGTTGGTCACCGTGGCTGGTTGTTCGCTGTGGCTGGTTGTTCGCTGTGGCGTCTTCACGGTAGGTGCAGGTGGCCCGACGCAGGATCTGCCGGAGGTCCCCGGCGGCAGGGGCTTTGGTCACCTGCGCCGGCACCGGACGCACGCGAGAATGGCAGGGTGAGTGCCCCCGTGTCGTCGCCCCGCCGGATCCCGAGCACGATGCGGGCCTGGTCCGTGCGGCGGCCGGGACCCATCGACACCCATCCGCTGACCCTGACCGAGCGCGAAGTCCCGGTCCCCGGCACTGCGGAGCTGCTGCTCGAGGTGACGGTCTGCGCGGTCTGCCGGACGGACCTGCACGTGAGCGAGGGCGATCTGCCCGTGCATCGTCCCGGTGTCACCCCGGGTCATGAGATTGTCGGCCGGGTAGTGGGTCTCGGGCCCGACGTGGCTGACTTCGCGGTCGGCGACCGGGTCGGCGTTGCCTGGCTGCGGCACACCTGCGGGGTCTGCCGCTACTGCCGGCGGGGCGCGGAGAATCTGTGCCCCGACTCGCGGTATACCGGCTGGGACGCCGATGGCGGGTATGCCGAATACACCACGGTGCCGGCCGCGTTCGCCTACCGCCTGCCGCAGGGGTACACCGATGCCGAGCTCGCGCCATTGTTGTGTGCGGGGATCATCGGCTTCCGTGCGCTCCGGCGCAGCGGGCTGGACCATGGTGGCCGTCTTGGTATCTACGGATTCGGCGCCAGCGCGCATCTGACCGCCCAGGTCGCCCTCGCCGAATTCGGCGCACGCGTGCACGTCCTGACCCGATCCGCCGACGCCCGCCGGCTCGCGCTGGATCTCGGCGTCGATTCGGTGGCCGGGGCGTATGACGCGCCGCCGGAACCGCTGGACGCGGCCATTCTTTTCGCCCCGGTCGGCGATCTGGTGCCGGTTGCGCTGCGGGCCCTCGACCGCGGTGGGATCCTCGCGGTCGCCGGCATCCACCTGTCCGATGTGCCGGTCCTGAACTACGAGCGCGAGCTGTTCTACGAACGCGAGCTGCGGAGCGTGACGGCCAATACCCGGCTCGACGGACGGGATTTCCTCGCCCTCGCCGGCCGTCATCACCTGGACGTCACCACCTCTGAATACCCCCTGGCGGAGGCTGACCGGGCGCTGGCCGATCTCGCCGCCGACCGGGTCAACGGCGCTGCGGTCCTGCTCTGCTCCTGACCCACGACAGCGCGCAGGATACCGGCCCGCGGCGCTGGGTCCTTCGGCCCTGGTTGCTTCCACGGATGGGCGGGAAGGTGATGTCAGGCACAGGGGTCTTCGGGAGGGGAGCGGACGATGACCAGCAGCGAAAGTCAGCGCGCGGCCATGGAAGCGCGCAGGGCTGTCGTCGACAGCACCGCATCCGCGTCCCGTCACGATGCGGCCCTGCAGCGGTACCTGGCGGCCCTGGAGCACTCGGAGCGGGTGAATGAGCTGGCCCACCGCGACCAATCCCACGGCGATCTGCCCGTCCAATCCGCGCCGGCCCGCGTCGTGGTGGCGGCCGAGGCCGCGGCGTCGGTGGACGGACTGCTGGCGCCGATCGGCAGCGGCGAGACCGCGCCCGAGCACCACAGCCAACACGAGAAGGTCAGCAGCCGAAGCGATCTCGTTGTCGTCGGGATCGACACGTCGTCATCGTCCTACACCGCGTTCGGCTGGGCCGCCGAGGAAGCCGCCCGCCGGCACGCCGTGCTGCGGCTGGTGCACGCCTTCACACTGCCCTCTCGGGGGTTCCCCGGCTTCAACCCGATGTCGCACGACGCGCAG
>DASQFG010000621.1:0-3727 GCA_035633315.1 Nakamurella sp.
GCCCGTCATGACCGGGTATAGGGTCGTGTCTGCTCTGCGTGGAGTCCGCTGGCGTCGTTGTTCGCGTCGCCCGCACGGACGAAGCGCACCACCGTTTTGGATCATTCGCAGAGTCGAAGGAGACCGCATGGCTCAGTACACGCTGCCAGACCTGCCGTACGACTACGGTGCGCTGGAGCCTCATATCTCTGGGCAGATCATGGAACTGCACCACAGCAAGCACCACGCCGCGTACGTCGCCGGCGCGAACACCACCCTGGACCAGCTGGCCGAGGCGCGGGACAAGGACTCGTTCGGGTCCATCAACGGCTTGGAGAAGAGCCTGGCGTTCCACCTCGGCGGCCACATCAACCACTCGGTGTTCTGGCCGAACCTGTCGCCCTCGGGCGGGGACAAGCCGGACGGCGAACTGGGCGCGGCGATCGTCGAGTTCTTCGGTTCGTTCGACGGGTTCAAGCGCCAGTTCACCGCCAACGCCAACGCGATCCAGGGTTCCGGGTGGTCGATCCTGGCCTGGGACACCCTCGGTCAGCGGTTGAATGTCCTGCAGCTGTTCGATCAGCAGGGCAACCTGCCCGCGGCGCAGATCCCGATCGTGCTGCTGGACATGTGGGAGCACGCCTTCTACCTGCAGTACAAGAACGTCAAGGCCGACTACGTCAAGGCCTGGTGGAGCGTCGTCAACTGGGCGGACGCCACCGCGCGGTTCACCGCGGCGCGCGACAAGACCGGTGGGCTGATCATCCTCTAGTGCCTTGGGGTGATTTGCCGGCGGCAAATCCCTGTACCGCAATGCTTTTCGCAAAGGCCCCCGGTCGGTGACCGGGGGCCTTTGCGCGGGACCCGCAGGCCCCCCGGCGCGGCGCGGACCCCGTCCGCGCGGATCCCGTCACGCGGATCCCGTCGGCGCGGATCAGCTTCCCGGGCGCGGACAAACCTCCGGGGTTGTGGGACTCAAGTGACACGAGTCGCCTACTTGATCCGCGCTGTGCACTTTGATCCGCGCCGTCAAGGGTCAGTACGGTAGCGGGGCCGGTGGCTGCCTGGGCATGCCGAGCCGCGCAGCCAACCGGAGGGCGTCGTAGGGGGCGTGGGCCTGGCCGTCGTTGTCGAAGTAGACCTGCACCTCCCGCACCGCGGGATCCGCGGCCCAGCCCGCCACCCGATCGGCCCACCAGTCGATGCCCTGGTCGGTGTAGCCGCTGGCGTACAGCTCCTGATCGCCGTGCAGTCGCACGTAGACCAGATCGGACGTGACCTCGTCGACCCAGGTGAACCGTCCCGCGGTGTCGGCAACCACCAGCGCCACCGCGTGGTCGCGGCAGAGCTGCGCGAAATCACCGGTGGCGAAGGAATCGTGCCGCACCTCGACGGCATGCCGCATGGACACGTCCTCGGCCGCCGTGGTCACCGGCTCCTCGTTGAACCGCTGCTTCAGCCGGTCGTCACAACCCCGCGCGATCTCGGCGGCCTGCCCCGTGGTGGCGGGCAGGCGATGGAAGAAATCGGTCATCCGGGCCCGGTCGTACGGAAGGATCGGCGGCAGCTGCCACAGCAGCGGGCCGAGCTTCGGGCCGAGCGCCAGCACACCTGAGGCAAGGAAGTTGGCCAGGGCGCTGTCGATGTCGCCGAGCTTCTTCATGTGCGTGATGTACCGCGAGCCCTTCACCGCGTAGGTGAAGCCGTCCGGCGCGGTGTCCCGCCAGCGGACGAAGCTGCTCGGTCGCTGCAACGAATAGAACGAGCCGTTGACCTCCAGCGCGTCGAAGGTGTGTGACGCGAACTCCAGCTCGCGGCGCTGGGCCAACCCGCGCGGATAGAACACCCGACGCCAGTGCTGGTAGTTCCACCCGGACAGGCCGATACGGATCCGTGCGCTCACAGCCGGAGCGTCACTCGTCCGGACCGGAATCCGCCGACAGCTCCGTTCGGTCCGCGAGCGCAGACTCGACTCTGGTGACCTTGCCCTCCAACTCCCCCGTGTGCCCCGGCCGGATATCGGCCTTCAGCACCAGGGACACCCGGCTGCCGTAGCGGCCGACGACCTCGCAGGCGCGTTTGACGACGTGCATGCACTCGTCCCAGTCGCCCTCGACGGTGGTGAACATGGAGTCCGTCCGGTTGGGTAGCCCGGACTCACGCACCACCCGGACCGCCGCGGCAACGGCGGCCGAGACCGATCCGGTGGGGTCGGCCCCGGACAGTTCACCTACGCCGGACGGCGCTACGGAGAAGGCGACCAGCATACGTACACCGTATCGGGGCATCGCCGCCGGAGGTGCTGCGGCTGCTGCCCGCGCCACGGGCCAGGCTCAGATTCTTGACTGTCGGACGTGTTCGGCATACTCCGGGCCATGGGGAAGAACAACCAGCAGCGCAGAGCGGCCAAACGTCGGCGGCGGGCTGCGAGCATCTCGGCAGGACGCGGCGAACCGAACCGACCCGCCGACGACGGCCGCTCCGCGGACGCGGGGGAACGAGAGGCCGAGGGGGACGCCAGGGAGGCCACCGCACGGTTACTGGTGGCCGGCGCCGACGCGGCGTTCGGCGACAACGTGGACGAGGCTGCGCTGGACCAGGTCGTACAGTCGATCGTCGTCCGGTCAGCGTCCGAGCCAGCCCATCTCGCTGCCAGGCTGGCGACCGACTGGTTGCTGCAGCTGACCAGTCTGCTATGGGAAAACGGTTGGCAACCAATGGATCTCGCGCACATTGTGCGGCGCCATCACGGTGCCCGCGGCAGCTCCCTGATCGTCGCGGTGATCGGTCAACAGGTGATCCGGGCGGGCTTGGCCGACCGTGCGCCCGCCGAATGGACTGCCCAGCTCGAGTCACTCGGTGCCGGCACTGCAGCCCGCTCCACGGCCGGACCGCCGGTCACGTCCGACTGGCTGATCACTGCCTGGCTCGCCGCTCGGGGGATCCCGATCTGGGACGGTTGGCGCGACGTCCTGACGTTGATCGGGCAGCTGCAGAACCTGCGCAGACTGACACCGCTCGGGCCGCCGCCGTCCGCATGGACGCGTGCAGCATCGTCCGCCGGCCGCGCGGACGTCCCACGGGCGGCTTCGGGGGCCCACCGGGGCCGGCCCGTCGACCACGACCCGCGAATGCTGTCCAGGATCCGTGCGCTGCTCTCCAAAGCGGAGGCGACCACGTTCGTCGAAGAAGCAGAGGCTTTCACTGCAAAGGCGCAGGACCTGATGACGCGCTACGCCATCGACGAGGCCCTTCTCGAGGATTCCGCCGGAGATGCGGAGGTGATCGCACGGCGCATCCATATCGACAACCCCTACGCGCAGGCCAAGGTGCAGTTGCTCAGCACGGTCGGGGCCATCAACCGGGTTCGAGTGGTCTGGGACGACCATCACGGGATGGCCAGCGTCGTCGGCATGGCCGTTGACCTCCAGTTGGTGGAGATGCTGTTCACGTCGTTGCTGGTTCAGGCCACCCGGGCCCTCACCGAGGCCGGCAATGCCCAGCCCGCCCAACCCGGGTACCGGTCCGGCCGGTTGAACCGGTCGCCGTCGTTTCGCCGGGCGTTCCTGTTGGCCTACGCCACCCGAGTCGGCGAGCGGCTCGCGGAGGCCGACAGGAGAGCCGGCGAAGAGGCAAGCTCCAGCCACGGGGCGGAACTCGTGCCGGTGCTCGCGCGCCGCTCGGAGGCAGTGGATTCCGCCTTCGATCGGCTCTTCCCCGAGACGAGGGAGATCCGCGCGAAACGTGT
>DASQFG010000622.1:0-1633 GCA_035633315.1 Nakamurella sp.
GTCACAGCACCACGGTGGACACCGTGATCAGCGGGATCAGCACGGCCGTGGTGTGTTCCGCTGCGGCGATCGCGCGAGCATCCACCGCCGCGGCGCCTACAGTCGTGCTCAAGACGGACTCGTCCGTCGACTGCTCGGGCAGCGTAGGAACTCGGTCGACCCACCGTGTTTCGGCGTGTTACCGGCAGGAAGACCGCGCGATCGGCCCGCGGAGCGGCTCGCGTGACACGATTGGCGGTGACGGGCGGTGCATGGCGTGGACGAACAGGAGTGACGGTGCGCAGGAGGAACGGGACCGGCCCTGCCGGGTTGGTGTCCGGTGATGGCCGATGAGCGTGGTTGTGGTCGGCGCCGGGATTGTCGGGTTGGCCGTCGCCCGGCAACTGCTGATCGACAGACCCGGCGAACCGGTCACCGTGCTGGACAAGGAAAACCGGGTGGCGGCCCACCAGACCGGGCACAACAGCGGGGTCGTGCATGCCGGCATCTACTACCCGCCGGGATCGCTCAAGGCGCAGTTGTGCCGACGGGGGCGTGACCTGCTCGGCGAGTTCTGCGCCGCCAACGGGATCCGGGTCGATCCGGTGGGAAAGCTGGTCGTCGCGCTGAACGACGCGGAGCGGGACGGTCTGGCGGAGATCGAGCGCCGAGCATTGGCCAATCGGGTGAGCGACGTGGTGCGGCTCGACGGACCCGGACTTCGGCGGATCGAGCCGGAAGTGGCCGGCGTCGCCGCCGTGCATTCTCCGTCGACGGCGATCGTCGACTTCGTCGCGGTGTCCAGGGCGCTCGCGGAGGACATCGCGACCCGTGGCGGCACCGTGCGTTTGGGTGCGGAGGTGATCGACGTTCGGCAGGGCCCTGCCGGCGTTGCGGTGGCAACGAACTCAGGTGAGGTGACGGCCGACCGGTTGGTGGTGTGTGGGGGTCTGCAGTCGGCGCGGCTGGCCACGCTGATCGGTGGCGATCCGGACCCGCAGATCGTGCCGTTCCGGGGTGAGTACTTCCGGCTCACGCCCGACGCCGCGGCGCGGGTGCGCGGCCTGGTCTATCCGGTGCCGGATCCGCGGTACCCGTTCCTCGGGATTCACCTCACCCGGCGGATCGACGGCGGGGTCGACGTCGGACCCAACGCGGTGCTGGCGCTGGCCCTGGAGGGGTACCGACGCGGGACAGTGTCCTTCGGTGACGTACGAGCCATGGTCGGTTGGCAGGGGTTCCGGGTGATGGCACGGCGGAACTGGCGGATGGGCGCGCGGGAAATGCTCGGCTCGCTGTCCAAGCGGTATTTCGCCGCGCAGGCTCGCGCCTACCTTCCCGGGCTGCGTGCCGCGCAGCTGGCGCCCGCACCTGCGGGCGTCAGGGCGCAGGCCATCCGCCGCAACGGCGATCTGGTCGACGACTTCTGGATCACCCACCACGATCGCATCACGATGGTGCGGAACGCACCATCGCCGGCGGCGACCTCGTCGCTGGCCATCGCCGAGTACATCTGCGCCGAGATGGCTCGGGCGTCGGGCTGACGCGGGTTTCCGGCAGGACGCGGGTTTCCGGCAGGACGCGGGTTTCCGGCAGGACGCGGGTTTCCGGCAGGACGCGGGTTTCCGGCAGGACGCGGGTTTCCGGCAGGACG
>DASQFG010000623.1:0-16808 GCA_035633315.1 Nakamurella sp.
TTGGATCGAGACAGATCGAGATAGGTGAGTCGGGTGCCCAGCGGCAAGGTCAAGTGGTTCGACGCGGACAAGGGATTCGGTTTCATCGCCCAGGACGGCGGCGAGGACGTCCATGTCCGGGCGTCCGCGCTGCCGTCCGGAGTGGCCACCCTCAAACCCGGTCAGAAGGTCGAGTTCGGCGTCGCGGACGGGCGGCGTGGGCCGCAGGCGTTGCAGGTGACGCTGCTCGACGCGCCGCCGTCCATGGTGGCGGCGACCCGCCGGCCCGCGGAGGAACTGCACGGCCTGGTCGACGACATGATCAAGCTGCTGGAGTCCAAGGCGCTGCCGGACCTGCGCCGGGGGCGGTACCCGGACCGGGCCATCGGCGCGCGGATGGCCCAGGTGCTGCGGGCCGTGGCGTCCGAACTGGAGGCCTGACCGCGACGGGCGCCGATGCGCCGGGGCGCCGGGGCGGCAAACGATGTCCGAGCAGGTGCACCGGGGTCCGAACAGGTGCACCCGGCTGGCTCTGCGGCTATTGCTCGTTCGCGGCCGGGCCCGGCAGCGGGTCGATGAGCAGGAGCCAGGCGCGGGTGGCGGCGAAATCGACCCCACCCTGCTCGCCGGGAACCAGCACGAAGGTGCTCTGTACCTCGACGTAGGTGAGCTGGTCTTCCGGCGCCAAGGTCTGCAGGGTGTAGGCGAGGGGCCCGTCGGTGAAGACCTCGCTGCGACCGTCGGCCAGCTCGCCCTTCGCGTCCAGGTACCGGAAGTACACCGCCCACGGGGTCGAGCCGACCGCTTCCGGCACGTTGATCTGCACCTGCTGCCCGGGTTTCAGCGACAGCCTGGGCACGTCCTCGACGCCGGCCTCCGTGCACGACACGGTGGAGGCAGCCTCGTCGACGTCGCACCAGCGGGTGGGTGCGGTGTGCACGGCGGTGCCGTAGCCGAAGAAAGTGACGTCCGGGCGGGGCGCCTGACAACCGGCCAACAGAACCCCGGCCACCAGTACGGACGCAACCCAGCGCCACCGCCGCCGGGCCGCAGGCTTCCCCAGGTGATCGCCGTCCCGACGCCGTCGGCCGGCCAGCTGCCGAGCCGCTGGCGGACCGGACCGTCCAGCGGACTGACGAGCCCCGATCATCCCTGCTCCTTCGGCCGGCGGGCACCCGCGTCACGCACCGGGCGGTGCGCGGGCGTTGGGCCAGCCGGTGGTGCGCCGGCGGGCGGGTTCCCGCCGGCGATGTTCGGGGCCGTCCCGGGCGCGGCTGCCGGGCCGTACTGGGGAGCAGTGGGAGGAGCAGTAGGGAGGTGCGAGGTCGGTGACTGGGGCGGTGGAGCCGGCGGCCGGTAGGTCCACGCCTGGTTCGGACCGGGCGGACCGGCCGGCCAGCTCGACCCCGGAGGCCGCGGGGTACCCGCAGTCCACGCCGCGGTCGCCGTGCCGGGATCCATGGTGGTGCGACCGGTCGTCCCTTGACCGGCCTTCCGGGAGTCGGAGGCGCGTTGCTTCGGCGTGCGGCGGAGCCGGCTGGTCAGCCGGGAGTAGTCGAGCCAGGGGAACAGCGAACGGCCCCGGCGCACGAGCGCGCTCTGGACCAGGCCGATGGTCAGTACCACCGTGATCACCGAGAACCCGATCAGATACACCTGATCGTGCCCGAACGACCACACCCCGCCGATGAGCAGCCCCACGACGCCGCCGAACACCCAGGAGAGCTGCAGCACCGTCTCGGACAGGCCGAAGGCCGATGCCCGGCTGGCCTCCGGCAGTTCGTGCTGGATCACCGAATCGAGGCAGACCTTGGCCAGCGACGACGCGGTGGAGCCCACCAGGCCGACCACCGCGGCCGTTGCCAGACCGGGCGCGAGGACGGCGATCAACGTGGACACCGCGGTCGCGGCCAGCGACAGGATCGAGACGGTCTCCGGTTTGGACAGCGGCAACCGGGCGCCGAGACCGTTGCCGACGAACCCGCCGACCCCGGCCGCGGCTCCGACCACCCCCAGCAGCAGCAGCTGGGTGAACCCGCTGGCCTCGCTGTACTCGCTCTTGATCACGAAGGCGATGAACAAGGCGAGGAAGCCGGTCTCCACCCGGATGGTGCCGTTCGCCCAGAGCGTGGTGGTGACCGACAGAGGGAACGCGCGTTTGGCCTTGGGCCCCACCCCGTCGACGGGGATCTCGCCCGCCGTCGACTCCACCCAGGCCGGGATGCGCAGGCACAGCCAGCCGCCGGCGATGCTGAGCAGGCCGGTGAAGATCAACGCTCCGCTCGAGCCGAACGCCCAGGACAGCCCGGCTGCGACCGCCCCGGCGACACCACCGGCGATCAGGCCGAACACCGTCAGCCGTGAGTTGGTCTTCACCAGGGTGATGTCCGGCGGGAGGACCCGAGGTGTGATCGCCGCCTTCAGCACGCTGAACGACTTCGACAGCACCAGCATGCCCAACGCGCAGGGGTAGAGCACCCAGGAGTCGAAGTTCATTGCCATCACGATCGCCAGCAGGGCTCGGGCGAAGCTGGATGCGGCCAGGGCGAACCGCCGGCCGTGCTGGAGCTTGTCCAGCGCCGGGCCGATCAACGGCGCGATGACGGCGAACGGCGCAACGGTGATCAGCAGGTAGAGCAGCACCTTGCCGGTCGACTCCGCTGTGGCGGCCGCGAAGAACAGGGAGTTGGCCAACGCCACGGCCAGCGCGGCGTCGACCGCGTAGTTGCCCATCACGGCGTACGTCAGGCTGGTCAACCCGGACCGGTCGGCGCCGTCGGCGGCCGCCGCCTGCCGGAAGATCCGCACCCCGCGGGTGGTCAGTTCCCGGCTGCGGAAGGCGGCCACCCGGGTAACGGTCAGCTTCCGCGGACCGGTGCGGCCGGGGGTGGTCGTGCCCCCCGCCGGGCCGGTCGGGCCCGCGGGTGCGGGGCCGGACGCCCCGGGCGCCGGGCCCGACCCGCGTGCGGCGCCCGTCCCGGGCGACTGGCCGGAAGCCGCTGAATGCTGGGCGGCTGACGCGGCGGCTCCACCTGGGGTGGCCGTTGCTCGCGCTCCTGGCGGCGGCCCGGCCATCGGCTCGCTGTACGGCGGCAGGTGGCTGCCCCGGGGAGTGGGCCGGAAGCCGGGCGGGGGCTGCGCCTGGGGTGGGCCCGCCGCGGATCCGCGCCGGTAGGCCTCGGTCGGCGCGTCGCCGCCGGTTGGCGGGTACTCGCCGCCCGGCCGTCGCGGTCGCGGGTACTGCTCGGTGCTGGCCTCGTCGGGGTAGGGCTCACGGGAGTAGGCCGGCGGGCCGGACGCCGCGGGCGGCCCCGACGGCGCACCCCGGCCGCCGGCAGCGGGCGCCCGACTGGCGCCCTGGCCGTATTGCGAGCTGGGCGCCGCCGGCGGCACCTGGGTCTCGTACCACCCGGTGTCCGGCGGGGGCAGCTGAGCCGTCGGTTGCTCGTCCGGCCACTGTCCGGGGCCGAACTCGTCGGAACCGGACTCGGAAGTGGATGCTGTGGTGGATTGTTGGTCCGGCAACCACACCCACCTGCCCGCCTGGGCCGGCGTCGTCCCCGGCACCCAGCGACCCCGATCGTCCCCGGCCTGCGGAGCCGACCAGCCGTCACCACCCGCTGCGGGGTCGGTGTCGCGGTCCGAAGGGTGCACAGACCCATCCTGCCCCAACGCATCCAGCCGATGACGACTGCTTTCCGGCAGCCGCGCGCCGTCCGGGTCACTCCAGGTGAGGCATCATGGCCCTTGTGAGTGTCGATGCTGCCGCGAATGTCCCAGGGCCTGATCAGGACCATCCCCCGATCGTCATTGATATCGCCGGAGATGAGGTGACGGCCGATGTGCTGACCCAGGAGCCGGTGGCCGAACACTCCGACGGGTCGGGTCCGTCACGGGCGGCGTTCGACCTGATCGACGAGCTGATCGCGGTGGCCCGGGAGGCGGCGGTCGCCGAGGCGGGACGAACAGATCTCGTCGGCGACTATCTGGGCGCCTTCGCCGAGGACGAGGTCGCGGTGACGGCCGAGTTCGACGCCCTCGACCGCGGGTACCTGGGCTGGCGCTGGTCGGTGACCCTGGCGCTGGTCGAGCCCGGACACCCGACGATCAGTGAGGTGGTGCTGCTGCCGGGGGCCGGCGCGCTGTTGGCGCCACCCTGGGTTCCGTGGGATCAGCGGATCCGCGCCGGCGATCTGGGTGCCGGTGGACTGCTGCCGACCGCACCCGACGACATTCGGCTGGTGCCGGGCTACCTCGAGTCAGAAGACCCGGCGGTCGAGGATCTCGAGCACGAGCCGGGCATCGGCCGGGTGCGGGTGCTCAGCAGGGAAGGGCGCGACGACGCGGCGCAACGCTGGCACGACGGGCCGTTCGGACCGGAGGACACCATCGCCCACCTGGCACCCGGGCAGTGCATCAGCTGCGGGTTCTACGTTCCGCTGGCCGGCGCGCTCGGCACCGCACTCGGTGTCTGCGCCAACGAGTTCTCCCCGGCCGATGGGCGGGTGGTCGATGCGGCGTTCGGCTGCGGGGCGCACTCGGAGGCCCGGATCGACGCCCCGTCGATCTCGGCGTTCGTGCCCTCTGCCGTCGACGAACTTGTCCTCGAGGTCCATGTCCGCCCAGGGCAGATCGCCACACCCGGGTCGGGCCAGGGCCAGGTCGAGATCGAGGTCGCGGAGTTGCCGGCGGACGAACAGACGCTCTCCGCGGACGCCGAAGGGGTGGAGGTCGACGTCGATTGGGCCATGCTGCCGACCCTGGACGGCGAGCGGTCGCCTGCCGACTACTGATCGCCCGACTACTGGTGACCCGATTGCTGACGATGTTGGGCGCTGTGACGCCCCGACCACCGACGGGCCGACCGTGACCGACCTCGACACCAACGGCGCCCTTCCTGACCACCGTTCTGCCGAGTCTTCGGACCCCTTCGGCACCGCGGCGCTGCGTGCGGTGGTCCTGGATGCCTGGGCCGCATCCCCCGCTCGTTTCCGCGAGGACGCCAACGCGGAGGAGGCATTGTTCGTCGGCGGGTACGTGGGCCGGGTGCTGGTGGAGCTGGCGGCCAACGCCGCCGACGCTGCCCGTGAGGCCGGTGTACCCGCCCAGCTCCGAGTTCGTCTGTCCGGCAACGAGTTACGCGTCGCGAACACCGGGGCGCCGCTCACCCCGTCTGGTGTGGCGGCGTTGTCGTCCCTGCGCGCGTCCGCCAAGCGCGACAGCCTCGCTGCTGTCGGGCATTTCGGCGTCGGGTTCACCGCTGTGCTGTCCTGGACCGACGCCCCAAGGGTCGTCGGCACGGACGGCGGCGTGCTGTTCGACCGGGCCCGCTCCCAGGCCGCGATCGCGGCCCTCGGACGGCCGGACCTCGATCGCGAGGTCGCGACGCGGGAGGGGCTGGTGCCGGTGCTCCGGCTGCCGTGGCCGATCGATCCGCAGGAGGATCCACCGCCGTCCGGTTTCACCACCGAGGTCAGGCTACCGCTGCTGGCCGAGGCACTGCCCGATGTCCGGCGGTTGCTGGCGGATCCGGGAACGGCGCAGGACCTGTTCTGGGCGCTGCCCGACCTGGCCTGCATCGACCTGGACCGGCGGGTGTTGCGCCGCTGGGTCGAGCCCGATGGGTTGACCGTCATCGCCGATGGTGAAGCGGTGCAACGGTTTCGCACCGCAGAGCTGACCGGCCGGATCCCGGCCGAGCTGTTGGCCGACCGGCCGATCGAGGAGCGACAGCGAGCTCATTGGCAGATCAGCTGGGCCCTGCCCATCGACGCGGCGGACCCAGATCAACCGCCCGGTGACGCGTTCGGCGCACTGGTGCCGCAGCCCCGTGCCGTGGCTTCGACGGTCGGCGCCCCCACCCCGACCGATGAACCGCTGTCGCTGCCCGCTCGGCTGGTCGGCACCTTCCCGGTGGACGACACCCGGCGCAGGCTGGCGACCGGACCGCTGCGTGACTACCTGCTCACCCGGGCGGTGGCCTGCTATCTGGACCTGATGGCGGCGACCGATCCCGGCGAGCGGTGGGAGCTGCTGCCCACCGGCGGCTTCCCCCTCGGACCCGTGGACGGCGAGCTGCGGGCCGGGATCCTCCAGGGTTTTGCCAGCATGCCGCTGCTGGTCACCGCGCTGGGTGATGAGGTGACGCCCGCTGCGGCGTGCCTGCTGCCCGGTGTGTCGGAGGGGATCGCGCTGTTCGGTCAGGCCGTCCCCGGGCTGCTGCCACCGGCTCGTGGACCGGCGCTGGCGGCGCTGCGGGCGGTCGGCGTGCGCATCCTGACCTTCGCCGAGGCCAGCGCGGCGCTCTCCGGGATCGACCGGGAGCCGGACTTCTGGTGGCAGATCTACGAAGCGCTGGCCACCGCGGATCGTGTTCCGGATCCGGAGGACCTGGCGGACATCCCGGTGCCGCTGGCCGGCGGCCGCCGGTCGTTGGGTGCGCGCAACTGCCTGCTGCCCGCTCCCGATCACCCCGGCCGTGCCCGGCCGTTCGACCTCGGTGACGGCCACGGTGACGACCTCGGTGACGGCCCCAGCGACGACCCCGGCGACGGCCCCAGCGACGACCTCGGTGACGACCTCGGTGACGGCCACGGTGGCGACCACGGTGACGACCGGCACGCCGGCACCGACCGGGTCGAGGTCGACCTGGTCACCAGGGCGGCGCGGGTGATCCCGGGGCTGCGGATCGTCGACCCCGCGGCCGCCCACCCGCTCCTCGAACGGCTCGGCGCCCGCGCGGCGGACCCGGACGCGCTGCTCTCGGACCCGGCACTGTCGGCCGCGGTGGCCCAGCTGCGCGGCGAACTGGACGACGCCGACCCTGATCCAGCCGAGCTGCGGGAGCTGGCCGGTGTCGTGCTGGACCTCGTCGCGGCCGGCGGCCGGAGCGAGCTCGCACCGCTGGCCGACCTCGTGCTCACCGACGCCGACGGGCGGCCCTGGCCCGCCGGGGAACTACTCGCTCCCGGAGCGCCGTTGACGGCCGTGCTGGCCGCCGACGCCGACCTGCCGCTCGTCGGGCAGGAGTGGGGGGAGGCCTACCACCCCGACGTGCTGGCCGCTGTCGGGGTGCGCTCCGGATTCGGCCTGGTCCACGTGCCTGATCCCTTGGCCGATCCGCTTTCCGACCAGCCGGGGCCGGGGGGAGACCCGACCAGGGACGGCTTCGACCCGCGCGACCAGCTGCCCGATCTCGACGAATGGCTCGACCAGGCCGACAACCCGCACGATCCGCTCACCGCGCTGGCCGATCTGGACCTGGTCGACGAGGACAAGTGGCCGGCCGCGCTGGCGCTGATCGCCGGCGACCGCGCGGCTCGGGAATGCCTCGTCGGGCGGGATCCAGCGGGGCCAGCCGACTCCGGTACCAGGCTGACGTATTCCGGGTGGTGGCTGTCCAGGAACGCCCTGATCGGCGGCCGGTCGCCGCGGTCCTGGCGGCTGCCCGGCGCGCACGACCTTGCCGGGTTGTACGACGCGCTGCCCGTGCCACTGGACCCGGCCATCGCCCGGGCTATCGGGGTGCAGCCAGGGTTGTCGTCCGCAGCCCACGCCGATCCGCAGGATCTGTTGGACCGGCTCGCGGACCCGCGCCGCTCCATCCCGGCCGGCCGGGTGCCCGCGGTGACCGCCGAGCTGGTGACCGCGGTGTTCGGTGCGGCCTCGCAGCACGCGTCGGATCACGGTCAGCCGCCCGCCGACCTCGACCTGCCGGCGGGGGTGCGGACACTGTCCGGCGAGGTGGTCGATGCCGAGCGGGCGTGGGTACTGGACGAGCCATGGCTGGCGCAGGTGATCGGTGCCGACCGCCTGGTGCCGGGAGGAGCAGACCCGTCACGGGTCGCCGAGGTGTTCGACCTGCCGCTGGCCTCGACCCGGATCCGGGTGGGCCAGGTCCAGGCGGGCCCGACCGACACCGAGAATTCGCAGACTCCCGACGGCGCGCTGGAGCGCGCGGCCGGCGCCCTTGGCGTCGACATCGCCGACCGCGAGCCGGCCGTGATTCCCGGGTTGCTGGTGAGCGTTGACGGCGCTCAGGTACGGGTGCGGTGGTGGGGGAGCGGCGACCGGCTCTGGGTGGACGGCTCCGGCGAGGCGGCCGGCCGGGCGGTGGCCTGGGCGGCGCACCGGTGGTCCGATCGGCACACCGCAATCGCGGCCGGCCGCGGTGCCGCGGTCGAGCTGGCGGAGAACGGCCTGGATCAATGAGGCTGCCGCGCCGGTGAGCAGCACTGACCGGCGCCGAGGGGAACGGGAAGCATTCCCGCAGGCCGTGTGGACCGGGCCGGCGGGGACCGGGCCGGCGGGGACCGGGCCGGGAGGATCACGTCGGCTGGATCACGTCGGCTGGATCGCGTCGGCTGGATCGCGTCGGCTGGATCGCGTCGGGGTGGATCAGATCGCCTCGTCCAGCGCCATCTGATTGGCGCTCCGCGAGCCCCGGCGCGCCGCGCGGCGCTGCCACGCATACACCGACAGGCCCATGACGCCCAGCACGAAACCCGCCAGGCAGGTCCACAGCCAGACCATCGCATCGTTCGCCTGCAATTGCGGGATGAAGAACAGCTGTACCACGAACGCCACCAGCCAGATGACCGTGCCCGGCACCGAGACATGCCACAGCCCGGTCCGCACCGGAGGCAGCGCGGGCGGCGCGTAGCGGTCGGGATCGATCGACGAGCCGCTCGAGGTCACCGGGCGAGCGTAACCGCGGCCGGTGGCCGCCGGTCCACTGATGCAGGATTCGCGCCGCCCGCCGCTCAAGGGCCTCGTCAGCGGCTCCCGTCGGGAATTGTCCCGGTGTTTCCACCAGCGTAAATGGGGAACTGCGATGGGATAACCTAAGCGCGTGTCCGACGTCACCCCGCTGGCCAGCGAGCTGCGTCTCGCCGTGCACCGGCTGACCAGGCGGTTGCGTCAGCAGACTTCCACGGACGGCCTCACCCTCACCCAGACCTCCGCGCTCGCCGTCATCTGGCGCGAAGGTCCGCTCAGCGCAGGCGATCTCGCCGCCCGTGAGCAGGTCAGGCCACCGTCGATCACCCGGGTGCTGGCCGCCTTGGAGTCGATGGGTCTTCTCGCCAGGGAGGACAACCCGCGGGACGGGCGGCAGGTCGTGGTGCGCATCACCCCGAAGGGCCGCCAGCAAATGGACAACTATGTCCGCGAACGGGAATTGTGGCTCACCGAGCAGCTTTCCGAATTCGAACCCGAGGAGCAGGATGTGCTCCGCCGGGCGGCCGCCCTGCTGGATCGGTTGGCGGCGCAGTAGCCCGCCTTTCCTGTTGCGCGCCTCAGCCGGCGAATGCCTGGCTCTCGGCCGAGGCCACCACCAGGTGGTCGCCATCCCATCGCACCGGCATGGGATCGGTCAGTACTCCGCCGAAACTGCCGTCTGGGCCAGCGTTCTCGAAGGCGAGCAGGACCCACCGGCCCGTCCGGTCCCGGACCAGCTTGCCGACATACAGACTGTCGTCGGTCAGCGGCGTCGCGCCGGCGATGTCGTAGGGACCCAGCAGGCCGGCCGCCGGCGCCGCCCAGATGCACACCGATCTGGACGTCCTCGCTTGCCGCTCCGACGACAGTTCGCGGTGCAGGCAGTTGAAGATCAGTACCGCGCGGCCGTCGACGAGCTCGACCTGAGGCACCTCGAGTTGCCCGAAACCCGACCCCGGCTCCGACAGGGGTGGTCGCGCATGCCAGTTCGTCAGGTCGGCCGACCAGGCGTGCCCGATCACCCCGCGATCGTCGATCGGTCCCTCAGCCGCCCTGGCGGTGATCAGCAGATGCCAGCCGTCCCCCGCTGGATCCGCGAACACCCAGGGGTCGCGCCAGTGCTGGTCCTGCCACGGCGACGGGCCGCCGTGCTTCTCGTACCAGCGAGGGTCCGCGTCCAGCACCGGATTGCCGTGGTGTTTGGTCCAGGTGAGCAGGTCTGCGGAGGTCGCCACGCCGATGCGCTGTACCAACGTGCCTGCTCGGTCGGTGATCCCGGTGTAGAACATGAACCACCGGCCGTCCGGACCCTGGATCACCGACCCGGTCCAGGTCGCGGTCTGGTCGAAGTCGGGTGCATCCCCACGTACCAGTGCGTCGGGTACCCGCTCCCACTGCACCAGGTCGGTGGATACCGCATGGCCTACACCAGCCCGTAGGTGGCGCCGGTCGGGATGGTGCAGGGCTTTGGAGGCGAACAGGAAGAAGGCGTGGTACACACCGGACACCCGCTGCCCGGCGTCGGTGTCCGTCGCAATGTCCTGTGCGATCCAGAAATCCCACACCCAGGAGTCGGGAAGCCGGAGCATGCGGGCCAGCCTCTCATGCTGTGCAGCGGTGTTCGCGTCGAGGACGATCTCGGACAGCGACACACTCGCTGTGTACCGGCGGATGGATCGAGGTCCGGAAGGGGCCTCGCTCGGCGTGACCTCGCCGAACACCGCGCGGTACCGCTGATCAGCCCGCCGATGTCTTGAGGTCGCCCCCGCGTACCTTGGCTGTAATGAGCGAGCGTCAATTCGATGTGGTGATCTTCGGGGCGACGGGCTTCGTCGGACGACTGGCGGCCGAGTACCTGGCCGCACAGGATCTGGGCGAGTTGAAGATCGCGCTCGCCGGGCGGTCGGCGGGAAAACTGGCCCACCTGCAGCAGGACCTCGGCGTGTCCTGGCCGGTGCTCATCGCCGATTCGGCCGATCAGGAGTCCATCGACGTGCTCGCCCGGTCCGCCCGGGTGGTGGTCAGCACTGTGGGACCGTACGGGCCCCGCGGTCTCCCGCTGGTGCTGGCCTGCGCGGCCGCGGGCACGTCGTACGCCGATCTCACCGGTGAGGCGCCGTTCGTCCGGCAGAGCATCGATCGGGCCCATGAGTTGGCGGTGAGCACCGGAGCCAGGATCGTGCACGCCTGTGGGTTCGATTCGGTGCCGTCGGACTTGGGCGTGCAGGTGCTCGCCGACCAGGTCCTTCGCGACGGCGAAGGTGAGCTCGCCGAGGCGACGTTGCTCGTCGTGTCCATCAAGGGTGGCGTCAGCGGCGGCACCATCGACTCCATGCGGGTGATGGTCGACGACGTCCGCGACGACCCGTCGCTGGCCCGCCGGCTCGGTGATCCCTACCTGCTCAGCCCGAACCGCAGCGCCGAACCGGACCTGGGCCGGCAACCCGATGCGTTCCTCGCCGAGCGACTGCCCGACGGCACCTGGGTGGCGCCGTTCGTGATGGCGGGATTCAACACCCGGATCGTCCGGCGCAGCAATGCGTTGCAGGGCTACGCCTACGGCCGGGAGCTGCGCTACCGGGAGGTGGTGCGAACCGGAACGTCACTGCTGGCACCGGTGACGGCGGGCGCTCTGGCCCTGGCGACCGGTGCCTTTGCGCTCGGCATGCGCACTCCGGTGGTCCGGCCGTTGCTCGACCGGGTGCTGCCAGATCCCGGCGAGGGCCCCAGCGAGAAGACGCGCCGGAACGGCTATTTCCGGTTGGAGATCCGCGCGCGATCGACCACCGGTGCAAGCTATCTGGCGACGGTGGCTGCGCGTGGCGACTTCGGCTACGGGGCGACGTCAGTGATGCTGGGCCAGGCGGCGCTGAGCCTGGCGACCGACGTGCTGCCGGACATCGCCGGTGTGCTCACCCCGGCGACCGCGTTGAACGGCGCGTTGACGGACCGGCTGCGCGGCCAGGGGTTCACCTTCGGTGTGCGACGCTCGGACGGCGGCTGACCGCCGGTCAGGCGCCCCGGGTGGCCATCTCGGATTCCCGGCGGAGCACCTGGGCCACCACCCTCATCAGCATCACCGAGGAGATCACCAGGCCGAGGTGGAGGGTGCAGGAGGTGGCGGCTACCGCTGACCGGACGCCGCACGCTCGACTGTCGCAGGGCCAGCCGTAGTGAGCCGCTGATGCGCCAGTGGTCGGATGCGCCCGCGTTGGGGTGCGCGGCCCAGCGGGCCGTGCCGATCGAACGATCAGCCGGCCCGCACGGTCGGACCGGTCGACCCTGCCTGCTCGAGGAACGCGCGCATCGCCGGCAGATGGTCCGCGGCCAGCTGATGACCGCCGGGGTGCAGCAGCAGGTCGACGGCGGCACCGCGGGAGGACAGGTCGTCGGCGAGCCGGATGGTCAGTGACGGCGGCGCCATCGGGTCGCGCCGTCCGTTCGAGATCAGGACCCGGTGACCGGTCAGGTCGGCCGCCGGAGCCACGCCGAACGGCGGCATCGCGGCGATCAGGATGGCGTCGCTGATGGCTTCCGGATGGCTGAGCAGCAGCGCCGATGCGATGTTCGCACCGTTGGAAAACCCCACGGCGACAAGGGATCCCGGGGCGATGCGGTACTCGCCGGCCGCGGTGGCGATGAACCCGGCGAGTTCGTCGGCCCGCGCGGCGAGGTCGGCCTCGTCGAACACGCCCTCGCGCAACCGGCGAAAGAACCGCGGCATCGTCCCTTCCAGGACGGTGCCGCGCGGCGCGAGCAGCGGCGCGCCGGGTGCGAGTTCCCGGCCAAGCGGCAGCAGGTCCCTTTCGTTTCCTCCGGTGCCGTGCAGCAGCAGCAGTGCGGGCCCGGTCCAGCCCTCGTCGCCCGGTGCCCACACGTGAGGTCGCGCCAGGGTCGCGCCGGCGTCGGCCGGCCCGGCAACCCGCGGCTGCGTCATGGCGCCACCGACAGGTCGCCGGCCGACGCCGGGGCGGGGTCGGCACTCACCGGCGCGCTGGTAGCTTCGTCGACCTTCAGCACCGGGAGCGACGCTGCGATCTGGTCGCGGTTCGGCTCCAGCCACGGCGGCAGCTTCAGAGTCCTGCCCAGTTCGAGCAACGGCTCGTCGATGTCGAAACCCGGTGCGTCCGTGGCAATCTCGAACAATACGCCACCGGGTTCGCGGAAATAGATGCTCTTGAAGTACTGCCGATCGAGGATCTCGGTGACGTTCACGCCGGCGTCGGCCAATTCGTCGTGCCAGCGCTGCATGGTCGGCAGGTCCGGCGCCCGGAACGCGACATGGTGCACGGTGCCACCGGCCTGCAGGCCGCGGTTCATGGTCTTCTCACCCGCGACGTCGACCAGAGCGCCGGAACTGCCCGCGCCCATGGCGAAGCTCGCCCGAGAGCCCTCCTCGCCGCCCAGGTGCATGCCGAGCATCGAGGTGAGCATCTCGGCGGTCGGGTCGAGCAGTCGTTCGGTCAGCGTCACCGCGTGCAGCCCACGTACCGCGTGGTCGGCCGGGATGCTGGCCACGCCATCCCAGCCAGAACGCTGGTCGCCGGCGGTGCTGACCAGGTCGAGCACCATGCCATCGGGGTCGCGCAGGGTGATCACGTCCGCGCCGCCGCGCTGCGTCACGGGTTGTACGTCGGTGCCGAGGGCGCGCAGCCGCTGCAGCCACCAGGAGGTCGACTCCTGCGGGATCGAGAACGCGGTGGCCGTGGTCAACCCGGTGCCGAGCCGCCCGCCGGGCACGCCGTCCCAGGGGAAGAACGTGAGCAGGCTGGCCGGCCGGCCCGCCTCGTCGCCGTAGTACAGGTGATAGGTGTCCGGCGAGTCGAAGTTCACCGTCTGCTTGACCAGGCGCAGCCCCAGTACCTTCGTGTAGAAGTCGACGTTCCGCTGTGGGTTGCCGGCAATCGCGGTGACATGGTGCAGTCCCTGCGGGGCTACTGTGCTCATCTCATCCTCCGGGGGTGTGGAAGTAGTTGCCGGGGAAACTACATCCAGTTGATGGGTATTCCCGGAGCATCGAGATGGTGCCACCACGACAATGGGGGACCTGGTCGCTGAGGTCAAGAACGCGTCAAGCAGTGCCGGTACCCGAGAGTGGAAGGAAGTGCGCCAATGCGCAGTGCATTCGGCGCCAGCGAGCTCGGGATCGACCCGTTTGTGCACGAGATGCCCGGTGTGCGAGTGGTTTTCGGAGCGGGAAGGATCGATCAGGTGGCGGCGGAAGCCGCCCGGCTGGGCGGAACGGTGCTGCTGATCGCTGGGCGCCGCCAGGTGCGGGAGGCCGATCGCGTCGCCACCGAGCTCGGGCAGCGCTGTGTCGGGCGAATCAACGAGGTCACCGAACACGTCCCTGCGGAGCTCGCGCAGCAGGCCGTCGACCTGACCCGCGAGGTCGGGGCAGGTACGGTGGTGTGCCTGGGAGGCGGTTCGGCCGTTGGCCTTGCCAAGGCGGTCGCTCTGCAGCTGGACGTGACGATCCTGGCGGTGCCGACAACCTACGCGGGCAGTGAGCAGACGCCGATCTGGGGACGGACAGAGGCGGGTCGGAAGGTCACCGGTCGCGACGCCCGGGTGCTGCCCCGCACCGTGGTGTACGACCCGGCGCTGACCGTCGACCTGCCGGCCGGGCTCTCGGCGGCGAGCGGGATGAACGCCATCGCACACGCGGTCGAGGCGGCCTACGCCCCGGACGCGTCCCCCGTCACCGCGCTGCTGGCCGCCGAAGCGATCGGTTCCCTCTCGGCAGCGCTGCCGGTGGTGGTGCGCGAACCCGCGAACATGCCCGCCCGCGAACGAGCGCTCTACGGGGCGTGGCTGGCCGGAACGGTGCTGGGCGTCACCACCATGGGTCTGCACCACAAGCTGGCCCATGTCATCGGTGGTAGCTACCGCCTGCCGCACGCCGGAACGCACAGCGCACTGCTCCCGCATGTGGTGGCGTTCAACGCCGCCGTCGCCCGCACTGAACTCTCCGGTGCCGCGCGGGCAGCGGGCGCCGCGGGACCCGACGAGTTGGGCGCCGCGCTGTTCGATCTGGCCACCGCGATCGGTGCGCCGACCTCGCTCTCGGGACTGGGACTGCCGGACACGGCGATCGACGACGTCGTGGACCAGGTGCTGGCGACGGGCGTGGCGAATCCGCGTTCCGTCGACGCCGCCGGTCTCGCAGCGCTGGTGCGCGACGCACTCGTCGGCCGTCGACCGGACGTCGGCCCCAGCCCCGGCGTCGGTGCGCAACTCGGCCGGGCTGCTGATCCAGCCGCCCATCGGGTGTCGGCGTGACTCCCGACGGGCGCTGGCTCGACGCCGACGAGCAGGCCGCCTGGCGCGGCTGGCTGGACACCTATCGGCTGTTGATTCCGGTGCTGGACCGCCAACTGCAGGCCTGCAGGGTGTCCTTCACCGAGTACGAGGTACTGGTCTGCCTGTCCGAAGCGACCGATCAGCGATTGCGGATGAGTGAGGTCGCGGACCGGACGCTGGCGACGCGCAGCGCCATCACCCGAACCGTCGACCGGCTGGTGGCGCGCGGATGGGTGCGCCGGTTGAAGTCGATGCAGGACCAGCGAGGTGCGTACGCGAACCTCACCGGACCGGGCGCCCAGGCCCTCGCCGAGCTCGCGCCGGGTCACGTCAAGGCGGTGCGGGAGAACCTCATCGACCTGCTCACCCCCGCCGAGATGGAGGCGCTGCGCAGCATCGGCCGGCGGGTGAAGCAGCGTCTTGCGGGCCGTGACGGCTGGAGCCCGCGGACGTCCGCAGACGAAACGGATGCAGCGGAAGGGGCCTTCGCGGACCTGACGGGGTCGGACCTGACAGGGTCGGAGCTGTGGGAGTCGGACCCGGGGGAGTCGGACCCGGGGGGGTCGGACCTGACGGGGTCGGACTTGGGGGGGTCGGACCTGACGGGGTCGGACCTGGGGGAGTCGGACCTGACGGAGTCGGACCTGACCGGGTCGGACCTGGGGGACTCGGACCTGGGGGAGTCGGATCCACCGGGGCCGGATACGCCAGGATCGGGGATTGCCGGAGTCGACACCACCGTGGAGGACGAGCCGGTCATCGCCGGCCCGGACCGGTGAGCGATGCCGTCCCGATCAGGGATCCGGCAGATTCGCGGTTGGACGAGTTCCGCAACCTGAGCCATGCCGACCGTCGTCCCGACCGGCCGGGTGGACGGGGCCTGGTGATCGCCGAGGGCGTCGTCGTGGTGCGCCGACTGGTGGCCTCGCGATACCCGCTGCGCGCGCTGCTCGGTGTCGCCCGGCGGCACATCGAGCTCGCCGATGATCTGGCCGGCACCGCGGCGCCGTTCTACGTCGCGACCGCCGAGGTGATGGCCGAGGTCGTCGGCTTCCACCTCAACCGCGGGGTGCTGGCCACCGCCGATCGGGTCGGGTTCCCGCCCGCGGCGGATCTGCTGGACGCGGTTCGCACGGTGGCGGTGCTGGAAGGGGTCGGTGACCACGAGAATCTGGGCGCCCTGTTCCGCAACGCCGCGGCGTTCGGTGTCGGCGCCATCCTGCTCGCCGACGGGTGCGCGGATCCGCTGTACCGGCGCAGCGTCCGGGTCTCCATGGGCACCGTGCTGGGCGTGCCGTTCGCGATGCTGCCGGGCTGGCCTCATGGAGCGATGAACCTTTTGCGGGACAAGGGATTTCGCACCGCCGCGTTGACGCCGTCCGGGGAGATGACGCTGCGCGAGGCGGGCCTGGCCGGGCGGGTGGCATTCCTGCTGGGCTCCGAGGGTCCCGGTCTGACGCCCGCGGCGTTGCGGTCCGCGGACGTCAGGGCCCGTATCCCGATGGCGGGAGGGGTCGATTCGTTGAACGTGGCCACGGCGGCGGCGGTCGCGTTCGCCGCGCTACCCGACTGACCCGCCACGCTGGAATCGGCGTCCGACGTGGCCCGGCTGCGTTATCTTCGGGAGGTTGCAGGCGACCAGCCTCAGTCCGGCCAAGTCGTTCCGGCAACGGTGTGCGTGGCCTGCACCGACGTGCAGGTGCGGTACGCGCGGGCCGGTGAGCACCAGGCCACCGGGTCCGGCGCGCTGCCGCCGTTGACCGTAGGGGGCCAGAAGTGACCGACGAGTCAGACCCCCCGACCATTTC
>DASQFG010000624.1:0-2818 GCA_035633315.1 Nakamurella sp.
ATCACAGATCGAGGCCAGCAGCTCGCTGGACGCCTCTTTCCGGCCGCGCTCCACCTCGGAGAGGTATCCCAGTGAGACGTTCGCTGCCGTCGAGACGTCACGTAGAGTGCGGTTCTGCTGAGTTCGCGCGTTGCGCAGTGTATCGCCAAGTGCGTCACGCAGTAGCACGTCGCACCTCCTCTCCGGTCATCGCATCCGTTCGTCGAACCGGCCGCGTTGCTTTCCACAAGTGTGCGCTGCCACCTGGTGGCATGCCCGGGCAGCACACCCATTCACCCACTCAGTGGCATCCTGCCAGGTCGTTCATCGGTCCCAACGTGTGTCGCACCCCCGATGTTCCATGCCGCCGATCACCGTGCGGTTACGAAGCCGTTGCGGACACACTCGTGGAGTGTCCCACGCCTCTGCGGGTCGGTCGGGGATCAGCCGGAGCCGGTGGGCGGCGGACCGTCGACCCGGCCGGCCTTGGCCCTGGAGTAGACGGCGGCGGCCCGCGCCACGTAGTCGATCCCGGTGGCGACGGTCAGGATCACCGCCAGCCCCATCGCCGCGGCCTGCAGCCAGTCGAACGTCGGGGCCAGCGGCATCAGGTACAGGCCGATGGCGATGATCTGCACAAATGTCTTCGCCTTGCCGCCTGGGCTGGCGGAGATCACGCCGTACCTGATCACCGCGAACCGGAGCAGCGTGACGCCGATCTCCCGCACCAGGATGACGATGGTGATCCACCACGCCAGGTCGCCGAGCATCGACAGCCCGACCAGCGCGGAGCCGGTCAGGGCCTTGTCAGCGATCGGATCCGCGATCTTGCCGAAGTCCGTGACCTGACCGCGTTTGCGGGCAATGTGCCCGTCGTACCGATCCGTGATGGCCGCGATCGCGAAGATGACGAACGCGATCCAGCGCCAGGTGGTGTCGTGTCCGCCCTGCGCGAACAAGGCCAGCAGGAAGACCGGAACCAGGATCAGCCGCAGCACGGTCAGCGCGTTCGGCAGGTTGTACAGCGAGACGGGCGGGCGTTCCGTCACGACAGCACCGCGATCTCCGGGCGGGAGGCCGCGGTCGGTGCGGCCGCCGACCCGATCACCTCGACGGCGCGGGCGTACAGGTCGATGCCATCGGTGTCCACCACCCGGCAGCGGACCAGGTCACCCGGACGCAGGCCGTCTACTCGCAAGCCATCCACGCCAAGGAGGTCCGTCGGCAGGATCGTCGTGCTGCCGTCGACCTCCGGCGCCTGGTGCGCGGCCCGCCCGACCACGACGTCGAGGTCACCCGCGGCCGGGTCCTGGTCCGGTTCGTCGACCAGCACGAACACGTCCGTACCGATCCGGTCCTCGGCCCGTTGCGCGGTGAGTTCCTCGACCAGCGAACTCACCCGCTCGACGCGCTCGGCGATCAGGTCGTCGTCCAGTTTGCCGGGCAGGTCAGCGGCCGCCGTGCCGTCCTCGTCCGAGTAGCCGAAGACGCCGACCGCGTCCATCCGGGCACCGACCAGGAAGGCCTCCAGTTCGGCTAGCTCCGCCGCGGTCTCGCCGGGGAATCCGACGATGACGTTGGAGCGGATCCCGGCCTCGGGCGCGACCGCCCGGATCTGGTCGATCAGCGAGAGGAACCCGTCGCCCGAGCCGAACCGGCGCATCCTGCGCAGCACCCGCTCGGAGGCGTGCTGGAACGACATGTCGTAGTAGTCGGCGACGGCGGGGATGCCGGCGATCGCCTCGATCAGCCAGGGCCGGGTCTCCGCCGGCTGCAGGTAGGACAGCCGTACCCGGGTGATGCCAGGGACGTCGGCGAGCGCCAGCAGCAGTTCCTCCAGGGAGCGCTCGCCGGGCAGATCCTTGCCGTACGACGTGGAGTTCTCGCTGACCAGCACGATCTCCCGGACGCCCTGCGCGGCCAGCCAGCCCGCTTCGGTGACGATGTCGCGCACCGGGCGGGACACGAACGCGCCGCGGAAGGACGGGATCGCGCAGAACGTGCAGCGCCGGTCGCAGCCGGAGGCGATCTTGAGCGGGGCGACGGGTCCGGCCTGCAGCAGCGTGCGGACCAGTACCGGCCCGGACGCCGGGCTCGGTCCGCCAGCCGCCGGTGCGTGCCCCGGCAGCGACACCGCGGCGGCGGCCGCGGGTCGGGCGGTGGGGCTCAGCGGCAACAGCATCCGCCGATCGACAGGCGTGTGCGATTGCGGTCGGTGACCGTCCATCACCTCGCCGAGGGCCGCGGCCAGATCGGGATAGGCGTCGAAGCCCAACACGGCATCGGCCTCGGGCAGCGCCTGCGCCAGTTCCGCGCCGTACCGCTCGGCCAGGCATCCGACGGCGACCACCTTCGCCCCGGTGTCGGCAGCGGCTAGCAGGGTGTCGATGGAATCCTTCTTGGCGCTGGCCACGAACGCGCAGGTGTTGACCAGGATCAGGTCGGCCCGCTGCTGGTCGGCCACCAGGTCGAAGCCGCCGAGGCTCAGCCGGCCGGCGATCTCCGAGGAGTCGACGTCGTTGCGGGCACAACCCAGCGTGGTCACGTTGACCCGAACGGGTCCGCCACCGTTCGCCCTACCCGACACCGTCGACACCGCCCCACCCTAGTCGGCGCGGGCGCCCCAACGGGACGAGACAGCGGGACACGATACAGCGGACCGCGATGCCGAGCCGGGCGGGTACGACGGGTTCGATGGAATGGCTAGGCTGATCCGCCGTGACCCCCGACGCCCCGGACACGCTGATCGTGCACCGTGCCAGGGTGAGCGACGTCCGGCGGATCAAGGACCTGGTCGACGAGTACGCCGGGGTCATCCTGCTGGAGAAGACCCTGGCGA
>DASQFG010000625.1:0-8109 GCA_035633315.1 Nakamurella sp.
GAACAGCGCGAGGGTGGGCATGCCCATCACCTGATAGTTGGCGGTGGTGATCGGGTGCGCGTCAACGTCCAACGAAACCACCCTGAGGCGTCCTGCCTCGTCGGTGGCGATGCGGTCCAGCACCGGCGCGATCATCACGCAGGGCGGGCACCAGCTGGCGGTGAAATCCACCAGTACCGGGACCGGGCTGTCCAGCACGTCAGCGGCGAACGTGGCATCGGTGGTGGCGGTCAGCGACATGGCTTGCTCCCTCATGGGTTTCGGCGGTTGGGCGGATGGAGGACTGATGGAGGGCATGGCAGTCGGCGATGAGCCGGCTCAACGATTGACTTCGGCGATCAGGCGGCCATGGGGGTCCGCAGACTGCCCGCACTCGCACTGCAGGGTGACGCTGACCCGGCCGCCGCAACCGCGATGGCGGTAGACGATCTCGGGTATCCCTCCTTGCGGAAGGTGGCGCTCGCCCCAATCCGACAGAGCCGACAACACGGGCAGCAGGTCGATTCCGGCGTCCGTCAGCGCGTATTCCAACCTGGATCGGAACCCTGGCACCTGATAGCTGCGGGTGGCGAGGATTCCGGCGCCAGTGAGCCGGCGCAGACGATCGGACAGCACAGTCCGCGGCGCACCGGTCGCGGATTGAATCTCGTCGAAGCGCCGCAGTCCCAACGAGACCTCCCGGACGACCAGCAGCGCCCACCGTTCGCCCAGCACCTCGAGCACGCTCGTCACGCTGTCCACCACAGTGCTGAGTCTAGACCCTGTACTCAGGTGGTCAAAGTGATTCTCGGGCCACGGTGGGCGCATGACTCCTGACCCGCTCGTGCGACCGGTGCATGTCGGGCGATGGCAGCGTAGGCGCGCAAATCCCCGTCCATGTACAGCTGGGCGGCTTCCGACCAGCGCGCGATCAACGCGGTGATGTCCTGCTCGCTGATCTCGGTCGATGTCATATGCGTCCTCCATCATCCGCCGTATCGACGAGGCGCTCCGCCGGCTTGAGTCCCTCCGCCACCGGCAAGTCAGGGTTGTGGCCCAATCAGGGCGCCGTTAGGGTACTTCGGCGCCGGCCGTCCTGGGTCAGTGCACTGAACTGCCGCCGACAAGGCGCACTAGGTACCGGGGATGTGCGCCGACCCGATGCTGCAGCGCGAGCAACGCACCCACAGCCTGAGCAACGCACCCACAGCGCACAGCGAACAGCGCTCGCCGACGGGCCCGCCCGCCTTGCGTGACTACCAGCCGCGCTCGGCCAGCCGATGCGGCGCCGGGATGTCGTCGACGTTGATGCCGACCATCGCCTCCCCCAGCCCGCGCGAGACCTTGGCGATGACGTCGGGGTCGTCGTAGAACGTGGTGGCCTTGACGATGGCTTCCGCCCGGGCGGTCGGGTTGCCGGACTTGAAGATGCCCGACCCGACGAACACGCCCTCAGCGCCGAGCTGCATCATCATCGCCGCGTCGGCCGGGGTGGCGATCCCGCCCGCGGTGAACATCACCACCGGCAGCTTGCCCAGCGATGCAACTTCGGCGACCAGGTCGTACGGCGCCTGCAGCTCCTTGGCCGCGGCGTACAGCTCGTCCGGGGACAGGGACCGGATTCGCCGTATTTCAGCGCCGATGGTGCGCATGTGCGTCACCGCGTTGGACACGTCACCCGTGCCCGCTTCACCCTTGGACCGGATCATCGCCGCACCCTCGGTGATCCGGCGCAGGGCCTCGCCCAGGTTGGTCGCCCCGCACACGAACGGCACGGTGAAGGCCCACTTGTCGATATGGTGGGCGTAGTCGGCCGGGGTCAGCACCTCGGACTCGTCGATGTAGTCCACGCCCAGCGACTGCAGGACCTGGGCCTCGACGAAGTGCCCGATCCGGGCCTTGGCCATCACCGGGATCGACACGGCCGCCATGATCCCGTCGATCATGTCCGGGTCGCTCATCCGGGACACCCCGCCCTGTGCCCGGATGTCGGCCGGCACCCGCTCCAGCGCCATCACCGCGACAGCGCCGGCGTCCTCGGCGATCTTGGCCTGGTCGGCGGTGACCACGTCCATGATCACGCCGCCCTTGAGCATCTCGGCCATCCCGCGCTTGACCCTTGCGGTGCCGGTGGTCGTCAGCGACTCGGTGATGGCGGGCGTGTGCTCAGGAAGGAAAGGGTCGGGCGGCAAAGGGGCGGACACGGTGCGGACTCCTCGTCAGGGGTGTGGTCGCGGCAGATCGGCACGCGACCGGAGGCCTGAGCTGCATCGCTTCGGCCCCACTCGTGACCGAATTCTACTCGGGCGGATTCGCGGGAAATGCCGTCACCGATCCCGACGCATGCGACGGCCGCACGCCGGACGATAAGACCGCGGCCGGTGCCCGCTCAGGAGACATCGGTCGACGCCACCGGCGGGACCAGTGCCACCCAGGTCTTGCCAGGTTTGAACGGCACCGGATGGCCGGCCCCGTCCAGGTACTGGGTCGGCTGATCGGCGGCCGGCCGGTTCCAGCTCCCGGAGATGGCGTGCCCGTCGCGGTACAGCGTGAAGGTGCCGGAGCCCATGGTGTGCGAGATGAACGACGGCGACCCCACGGAGTCGTAATTCCCGTCGGGCTCGAAGTCGACGTTCTGGAACAGCACGTTGTCGGTGACTATAGGGGCCCCCGACGCGTCGGTCTGCGCATCGCCGTTCCGGACCAGCTGGTAGCGGCCGTCCGTGAAGGTGAACCCGGTCCTGGCCGCCGGGAATTGCACGGCCAGCGATGTCGCGACTGGTCCTGCGTCCACCCGCGGGTCGGCCGCGGCGAAAACGAACCCCGGGCTGTTGGGCTGGCTCAGACCGCTCGCGTTGGCGGCGACCGTCTGCAGGTCGGCGTGCAGGTTGTACGGCGCGCGACCGGCATCCGAACGGAAGAAGCCGGGGGAGCCGGCGTCCTCGGAGAAGGGCACGGCCGGCGTGGCTGCCAGCGCGTCGATCGGTCCGCCGGCCCCGCCGGAGAACACCAACGCGGGTACACCGAAGACCGGCAGCAACTCTGCGTCGGTGGTCCGTACGCTCCGCACATTGCCGACGTCGGTCGGCAGGGCGGTGTGGTAGACGGCCATCAGCCGGGTCAGGCCGCCCTCGACCTGCTCGACGTAGACGATGTCCGCCTCGGACACGCCGTACTGGGGCAATCCCGCCGAGGTGTTGTCGACCTTTGCCGCGATCACCGGACCGGCCACCACCGGACCGCCGGACAGCGGGTCGGTGGGCGGCAGGGGTGGCGGCGGCGGCGGCTCCGGAGTCGGGGTGGGAGTGGGAGTGGGCGGCGGAGTCGGTGACGGACTCCGCGACGGTTGCGTGGACGAGCTGGCCGTCGTGCTGGTCGGCGCAACCTCGTCGTTGCCGGACGAGCAGCCGGCCAGCAGCAGCGCCGGAACGGCCAGCACGCTCAGCAACCGAGCGAGACGCATCGCTTCCTCCTGGTGACAATGGCCGGTCGGTGGTCCGCACAGCGCGCACCACCCGTGCGGCCGCATTCGGTGGTGCCCGAATCGCGGCACGTGCCCCGGCGTCCGCGCTCACGCTAGGCCAATAGGAACCAGCCATAGGGATAGACCCGCCGGTTGTTGTCGGTTCGTGACAGGGTGTTCGACGCACGCGCGTGGACCCCACCGGTTGCCTTCGGCGCGGCAGCCGACGGAATCCGCGAAGGAAGCGCCACTGCTCAGGCACGGTCCGCGGGCCATGCGAGCCCGGCGCTCGGGAAGACCGGTCAGTTCACGTCTGGTGGCGATGCCGGCGCGCGCCGCGAGCGCAGTGCCGCCAGGACCTCGTCGACGCGGTGCGCCAGTTCCACCGGGTAGACGGCCTCGTCGGTGGCGGACAGCTCCTGCGCCTCCCACCAGCGGTGCCCGGTCAGCGTGCGCCGTTCGAGCTCGGTGTGCCGCTCGTTCGACACCGGAGCGGCTCGGGAGTCGGCGCCGAGACCACCGACAACGCCGACAACGCCGACAACGCCGTCAGCCGCCGAACCATTGACCCCATCGGAACCCGCGGCAGAGCCGTTGGAGCGCACGATGTCTCGCGGCGGTCGCGCGGCGAAGTAGAACTCGGTCTGCTCGTAGTCGATCCCGGTGAACACGAACCTGGCCGTCCGCCGCCAGATCGGCCCGACGAGTTCCTCGCTGCGCAACTGCAGACCGGTCTCCTCGGCAAGCTCCCGGACCGCGGCGTGCGGGAGATCCTCGCCGGCCTCGACTCCCCCACCCGGGGTGATCCACCAGCGCGAACCCACCGCCGGGTCCGTTCCGGACAGCAGCAGGATCCGATTCGACTCGTCGAGCAGTACCACCCTGGCCGCGGTGCGGCGGACCGGCAGCGGCACAACCGGGGATTCGGCGATCTCGAAATAGTCGGGCAATGCCGTACGCCCCGCGAGCCCGAACATCCGGGTGAACCATTCGGCGCGCAGCGCCCGGGTGTCGCGCACCGCGTCGTTGTAGAACCTCCGCGCCAGCACCACGCGTTCGGCGGCGTCGGCCAGCTCGACGGCGAGTTCCGGTGTCGTCACCGACGGCATGGTGCTCAGCGCGCGGGCGAGGTCGTTCTCGGCGTCGGCGCGGTGCTGACGGTCGGCGTTGTCGGCGGTGTCTGCGAGCCTTCGCATCTCGTCGGCCTGCTCATGCTCCAAGCCGCCCGCCGCGGCGACCGCGCGAGTGGCCACGATCCTGCGAGCCAGTGCCCCCTCGAGGGCAGCCCAGGCGGCGTCGGTACGGACGTGCAGGCGGTCCATCCGATTGGCCGTGCTCCACAGTCGCAACGCGGCCGCCAGCAGCAGCACGACGATGACAACGACGATGACGGTGGTCATGCTCACTCCCTCGACCGCTCGCTACCGCACTGGATGGGGGGACGTTTCCCGATCGGATCAGCGTCCCACGCCGAGATGCCGGCGCCGGCACGCCGAAGCCGGGATCGTGACGGGAACAGCGCGCGGGCGGCGCGATCGGCCGACCGTCAGCACCGTCAACCGTCGCGGTCGGTCGTCGCGTTCAGTCGGCCCGGTCGGTCGGTCGTCGCGTTCAGTCGGCCCGTCGGTCGTCGCGTTCAGTCGGCCCGGTCCGTCGTCGCGGTCCGTCCCGCTCAGTCGGCCCGGTCAGTCGGCCAGGTCAATCGGCCAGGTCAATCGTCACCGTGCGGGCGCCAGTCAGTCGGCCTCGGCGACCAACCTCGGGTCGGCGGCGATGACGGTCTCGTAGACCTTGACGACGGTGGCCGCGACGACCGGCCAGTCGTAGGCGGCGACCACCCGCCGGCCCTGCGCCGAGAGCACGGCCCGCCGACCGGGGTTGTCCAGCACCGCACCCAGCGAGCGGGCCAATGCCGGCGCGTCACCGACCGGCGTCAGCACCCCGGCGATCCCGCCGTCCAGCACCCGGCGGAAGGCATCGAGATCGCTGGCCACCACCGGGGTGCCGGCGCTCATCGCCTCGGTGAGGATGATCCCGAAGCTCTCACCGCCGGTGTTGGGCGCGCAGTACAGGTCAAGCGACTTCAGCATCGACGCCTTGTCGGGCTCGGACACCCGGCCCAGGAACGACAGCGCCCCGGCCAGTTCCGGACCGGCCGCTTCCCTCAGGTCCTTCTCGTCGCCGCTGCCGGCCACCAGCAGTTGCAGGCCGGGCCGGTCGGGCGCCATCAGCCGTAGCGCGTCAAGCAGGACGTCCATGCCCTTGCGCGACTCCTCGAACCGGCCGATGAAGCCCACCGTGCCGCCCTCGCGGGGGTAGCCTGGCAGCGGCGTGGCGCCCGCGAAGAACTGCACGTCGACCCCGTTCGGGATGATCACCGCGTCGCCGCCCAGGTGTTCCACCTGCACCTGGCGCGCCAGTTCGCTGACCGCGATCCGCCCGGTGATCTTCTCCATGAACGGCTGCAGCACGCCCTGGAAGGCGTTGAGCATCCTGGAGCGCGGGTTGGCGGTGTGGAAAGTGGCCACGATCGGCCCGTCCGCCACCATCAACGCGAGAAACGACAGGCTCGGTGCGACCGGCTCGTGCACGTGCAGCACATCGAACCGTCCGGCCCGGATCCAGCGCCGGACCTTGGTGTACGACATGGGCCCGAAGGACAGTCGTGCCACCGAGCCGTTGTAGGGAATCGGCACGCTCCGGCCGGACGGGACGACGAAATCCGGAAAATCGGTGGAACCTTCGGAGTCGTCCCCGGGAGCCAGCACCGAGACGTGGTGGCCGAGGGCGATGAGAGTGCGCGCCAGATCGGCGACGTGCGCCTGCACGCCGCCGGGAACATCGAACGAATAGGGGCAGACCAGACCGACCCTCACCGGATACGTCCAGGCGACAAGTCGGCCAGCCACAACGGCTGCACCATGTGCCAGTCCTGCGGGTGCTGGCTGATGCCGCTGGCGAAGAAGTCCGCGAGTAGCTGAGTGCCCTCCCGGACCTGCTGGACCAGCCGAGTCCCGGGCAGCTGCAGCGGCGGGTGGATCACCTGCCGCCAGCCGTCGTCGGTGAAGCTCAGGTCCACCGGGCACAGGTCGGCGCCGGTCAGCGCCGCCAACATGGCCGGCCCGGCGGGCATCCTGGTGGCCTCGCCGAAGAACGTCACCGGCACGCCGCTCGCGGACAGGTCGCGGTCTCCGACCAGCGCGATGACCCGGCCCGCGATGAGCCGCTCCTTGAGCACCTGCGACGGCGGCGCGCCGCCGGTGAGCGGCAGGATCTCCATGCCGAGAGATTCCCGGTAGGCGACGAACTTGTCGTAGAGGGACTCCGGCTTCAGCCGTTCGACCACGGTGGTCAGGTTGCCCCAGCGGCGGGTCACCATCAAGCCGGCGACGTCCCAGTTCCCGGAATGCGGCAGCACGACCACGGTCCCGCGGCCGGCCGCCTGCGCGGCGTCGATGTGTTCCAGGCCGACCGTGTTGCGCACCACCCGCTCGTAGACCTCGTCGTGATCCATCGCCGGTAGCCGGAACGTCTCCTTCCAGTACCGCGCATACGACCGCATCCCGGCGTGCACCACCTCCGAGAGCACCGCCGGCGTGGCGCTGTTGCCCAGCACCCGGCGCATGTTGCGGGCGAACTGCACCACGGCCGGACCGCGCCGGCGGGTGGCGGCATCGGCGCCGGCGCGGAAGGCGCTGGCCACCAAGGGCTCCGGCAGGTTCTTCACCAACGACCAGCCCGCCGCGAAACCCACACCCGAGAGCCGGTCGGCCAGCTCACTCACGGGCGGCCACGTGTTCGTCACATCCGTTCAACGCAGGCGCGCCCGTTCGCCGCGCGGCCCGGTTGCCGGGCCGGCCGGGCGACGGCGGCACACTCGCAGACGGCACACTCACAGACGGCACGCTCACAGTGCGTGCCGGCCCGTTCCGCGGTTCCGGGTGTCGTCCGCGGCGGCCGCCACCGCTGCCCGGCGCACCTGGACCAGCCGCTGCACCACCGTGGCGACGCCGGCGACGGCCAGGATCCACAGGCAGATGTCCAGCGCGTACGGCACGCCCAGCCCGGCCAGCCCGGCGCCGACCAGTCCGAGGACGTTGCGCTCGGCCCTTTCGGCCAACGCGACGCCGATGATCAGGCCCACCGAATCCGCCCGGGCCTTCACGTAGGAGATGACCTGTCCGCTGACCAGGCAGATCAGCGCGGCGATGCCGAGCCACCGTTGATCGGACGCGAAGGCGTAGAAGGTCAGTGCGCCGAACAGCGCGCCGTCGGCGATCCGGTCGCAGGACGCGTCCAGCACGACCCCGAAATCGGTGCCGTAGCCGCGGGCCCTCGCCATCGCCCCGTCGACCAGGTCGGCCAGCACGAACAGCGAGACGACAATGGATCCGGCGAACAGGTAACCGGGAGCCAGCAACGCGACCGAACCGGCGACGACCCCCACCGTGCCGATGACCGTGACCAGATCGGGGCTCAGACCGGCGCGGAGCAGGCCCTTCCCGATGGGGTCCATCACCTTGGACACCGAGGCCCGGGCCAGGGAGTTCAGCATGAAGGTCCGTTTCGTCGTCGGCGGACGGCGCTCGTCCGCGCCGGCAGGCATCGGCGGGTTCCCACGATAGCCGGGTGGGAGGGCGGGTTGGGTCGCGCCGCCGCCACCCGAG
>DASQFG010000626.1:0-2523 GCA_035633315.1 Nakamurella sp.
CCGCCCCACCCGCTCCAACACCCCCGCCAGGGTCAGCAGGTCGTCCTCGTCGATCTTCCAGAACGCGCTGCCCCGCAACGCATCCAACCCAGCACACACCGACCCCGCCACCGCGGTGGCGTGCTCGATGTCGCTGATCGGCTCCATGAATAGAACGCTAGACCACGCCCCCGACAGTCCCCGGAACCCGACAATTCGGGCCGCACGTCGATCGGCCTTTGCATGGGCAACGCCCGACACGGACGTTCCGCGACCCCGGTTGGCGGGACGCGGTGGTGGTCGCGGGTTCGTCGCAGAAGGGACTGCATCACACGAGGCAGCAGTGTCACCACGCGGACATGGCAGCGACCCGAAAACGGTCGGCCATGTGACCAGGTTTCGACGGGGCCCGCCTCCACCTCCTGAACTGCAGCTGATTGCCTGCAACGACCGTTGCGATCAGAGCCACCAAGCCGGTGAATTTCCTTGTGCCAATCAATCAGATCTGGTGGTCGCCTGCGCGCGTGGCACTCCGGACCAGCCCGTCGATTGATAGACCAGAGCAGCAGGCAGGACCGAGGCGGCGGTGTCGGCCGACAAGGGTGTGGTCATCTGCGGCAGCGCGGGCGTGGTCGGATCCACCGCCGCGCGAACCTTCGTCAAGGAGGGCGCGGGGGTGATCCTCGTCGGCCGAACCCTGGCATCGGTCGACCAGTGCCGGAAGATCCACGACGGCGAACTGACCGGCCCCGCGATGGTCGCGTCGGTGCGGGAACGGTTCAGCGGCCGGTCGATGCCGGACCTGACGAACAACTCAGGCGCAGCAGATCACCGACGCGATCGTGACGACCTTCTGCCACTGAAGGTGCCAGCGGGGATGACCGAGGATGACGCCAAGGGAGATGGGCTGCTGCGGGCGAAGCTGATCGAGGCGGGGGTTGTGCGGTCGGCGCGGATCAACAGATCATTCGCCGAGACTGGGGTGGCCAGCTGGCCTTGATCCGCATTGACGAGGCGAGCTGCGCGCCATGTTGATCGAGGTTGAGTGGGCGCCGCCGGATCATCTCCAGTCGGCGTGTTCCGTCGCGAAGCGACACAACTCCTGCGCCCGGTCGCGCGTCCTACCTGTGCGGGATCGGTCAGAGGGCAGGCGCCACCGGCCACCGCACCCTTGGCACCGCCATCATCAAAGGGGTCGTCATGAGAATGTCCAGATTCGCAGCCGCAATCATCACCCTTCCGATCACAGTTCCGGCGCTCCTTCTTGCGGGCTGCGGTGGCGATGCGCCCAGCGCCCCGCCCGCGACCACAACAGTCACCACGACCGCGACGGTGACGGCCACCCCGACGCCCGAAACCGTCACCAGCACCGCCGCCACCGATGTCCAGGCGCCGGAAACCCCTGGGAGCGAGGAACAATCGCCAACTTCCGACCCTGAGACACCGAGTGGGCTGGATGACGGCCCGATCATCGGCTGGTCCGACAGCGCCGGTCACTGGATTTCGGCGGAAACGGCAATCAGAGCGCTCGGCGCCGGAATTCCTCGCGGCGGGGATGTCCCCGGCTATCTTCGGTGCGGCACGATCTGCGGGGAGTTGCCGACCTCCGGCGAGGTTCAGACGGCGAATGCCTGCAAGGACGGCACGCTGACCGCCGAGGAATGCTCCGGCATTGACGTCGACGGAATTCTTGCCGCCGCCGATGGCGGTTGATGCCGCAGCACCGCGTCGGGGGGAGTTGACGGCTTCCGTCAGGCCGGCGGGGGCTCGGGTTTGCGGAACATCCGGTAGTGCAGGACCAGGAACGGGAAACCGAAGACCCAGAACGCGTGCTCCGCCCGCAACTGGTCGCCGTCGACATAGACGTCGAGCTGCTCGGCGAAGCCGTGCACGGCCAGCGCGGTGAGTTGCCGGCTCTCGGGGTCGATGTAGGCCAGATAGTGGCCGGGATGCGCGAGGTCGCTGCGGCTGGTCAGCACCAGACCGCCTCCCGGCCGTTCTCGGGGGAGCAGCGTTGCGGTGAAGCTGCCTTGGGGGACAGGGAAACCGACGCTGACGTAACCCCGGTCGCGGTCGCGGTAGGTGGTGTAGATGCCGACGTAGATGGGTTCGTCGGTGTCGGTGAAGGAGCGGATCCAGCCTCGCACGTCCACCGCTTCATGATCGGGAGGACTGTCGGCAGGGGTGTCGGGAGCGGTGTCGGCAGGGGCGTCGGGAGCGGTGTCGGGAGCGGTGTCGGCAGGGGTTCCGGGAGCGGTGTCGGCAGGGGTGTCGGGAAGAGTGATGGTGTCGATCCGGCTGCGGATGCCGCGTTGTGTCTCGCGCTGGTTCATGGGCACGTTGGCCTGCCCGAGTGGGCGGGCCACCAGCGTTCGGTAGAGCAGATATCCCGGCCGCACCCACACCCGCCATTCCGGCACGATGTCGAGCCGGAACCGGGTGGTGTGCTCGTAGAACTCACGGACTCTACGATCCACGGCCCCAGGGTCGAAGTCCGGGCCGGCCAGTTCGTCGAGCGATGCGACGATGCCTGCGTCCGGCGCC
>DASQFG010000627.1:0-2866 GCA_035633315.1 Nakamurella sp.
GGTGCTGGTGTTGCTGCACCTGCTCAGCGACGGGGTACTGGCCCTGGCGGCCCGGCTGCGGGGCCTGGGTGATCTGCTGGTGCCGGCGATCGTCGCCGAGCTGACCTGCCAGATCCGGGTGTTCCCGTGGCGGCGCCGGACACGCGCGTACGCCGCGAATCTGATGCTGGACACCAAACACGTGCTGTGGACCGAGAGCGCCCACAACCGGGGCGGTGTCGAGGACCTCCTCGACCCGCACAGCGACGCGTGGGAACACTCCACCGGCGACCGGAGAGCCGCCGGCGGCGGTGCGGCCGCCGAGGACGACGACCTGGACCTGGTCGACCTGCTGATGTGGGCCGCCCGCACCGCCGTCTGCCCACCCGGCGATCTGGTGCTGCTGCTGACCTCCGAACGCGTCCCCGCCGGCCCCGCCCGGCACGCGCTGGCCGCCGAGTTCGGTCTGCACGAGCGGACACTGCGGCGCCGCCGGCGCAGGACGCTGACCGCGCTGCGGGAGGCCGGCGGCCGCTACCTGCGGGCGGCGTGATGCTCTGCGCACCGCAGCCCGCGATCAGGGATCCTGGAGTTTTCTCGGCGGGAAGTGTTCAGCAGGGCCTTCCGGCGGCACCTGTGGTTGATGTGACAGACACACACGGCGCACCCGGACGCTCACTGGACGGCGGCGTCTCGGCGCTCGGGGCCGCACCGCCGGTGTTCAGTTCCGCGGAGATCGCCGACCTGCTGGATGTGCTGGCCGCCGCGAACTCGGCGTTGGCCGTCGAACTCGAGGCCATCAGCGGGAGCCGCGCCTCGCTCAGCCAGGTGACGGTGAACCGCCTCGAGCAGCTGGTGGAGCAGATGCGGCCGGCGGCGCAGGTGCGGGAGGTGCTGGCCGGCCTGGACCCGAGGGTGCTGGCCGGCGCGCGGGAATGGCACCGGCGCGGGCCGGCCGACATCGGTCGGCCGCGATGAGCAAGCACCTGGCGCAGATCGGTGTGCCCGGTAGGTGCTGGACGTGCTGGCGGGCGCGGTATTCCGGGGTGAGCTTGTAGCTTTCCTCCGCTCGTTCCCCGGTCGGGAAGGAGGTGTCTTCCGACAGGTATTCGCGGATGTCGACGCGTTGCCGTTGGATCAGGTATTTGGCGAGCAGTTTTCGGTCGTCGTCTCGGGCTGGGCCGGACAGGTCGGCCGGCAGTTGCCCGAGGCGCGCTCGTGTGGCAGGACGTGGTCGATGGGTCCGAGGGAGCATGATCAGGCCGAGGGCTTGCGCTTGCGGTGAGATCCCGTAGGCACGCTTGACGTGAGCCGGACGCGCCGGTTGAGGCCTTGGTATCGGGGCCGTTGTTGATGCCCCCAGGTGCACGCGGCGAGAACGCTCGCTCGCTGTTGCCGATGGTGCGGGCCACGGCCAGAAGGGGGCGGCTCGAGGCGGCTGCGGGATGCCTTGGCGCAGAACCGATCGAGCGAGCCCCGCGCGCCCCGGGGCAGGCCCCCTGGCCTGCCCCTGCCGTTGGTCTGCCAGGGGCCGTAGAGGCTCCGGGGTCAAGGGCGGCCGCCAGGCCGTCGCGCAGCGATCGCGCAGCGACCCTTGATGCCGGAGGGGCGGCCCCATAACCTGCGCGGCGTCACCCCGCTGCGGTGTCACACCGGGCGTCCGGCTCGGTTCCCCGGGCCTGTTCGAAGTCGACCTGGCCGGAAGCGTCTGGTCGGTTGAATGCCCTCCCGAAATGGGACAGATCAGCAGCCAGGCAGCTCCGTCCAACACCGTTGCCCCGAAACGATCCGCCCACCACAACCCTCCGCCAACCCACATTCATGCCGGAAGACCCTTTTTGCCTTCGTCGGTCGTGTCGGGTGGAGTAGTCCGGGGCCGGGTTCGCGGTAGAACTGCGCCGTTGGTGAGCATGTGCCACGCGGCTGGCGACGATCATGGCGTGTTCGACGGCGACGAAGCCGTTGCTGAGAATTTAGTGGGTGCAACAGGTGTGGTGCGAGCGCGACGCGCGGTGTGATCATCGGTTGTTGCCAGGGGTGTTGAGTCGGGTCATGAGTTCGCGGTTCGCCGCCCGGGCGGCTGCCAGGTCCTGGGTGCGTTCCTCGAGTTGCAGACGGAGGTCGACCGCTTGCTGTTCGAGGTTGGTGAGCTTCACTTGGAGTTGGTCGATGTCGGTTGGTGCGCCGAGTCCTGATTCGTGCCAGGCTTTCTCGCCGATGTCGTGGGAGAGTCGTTTCTCCAGTTGCCGGATCTTCGCGGTGAGCCGGTTGGTGCGTTCCTGCGCGGCGAGCAGCAGGTCCTGCCTGTAGTGATGCCCGGCTGACCGTCGGCCCGTTACAGGGGGTGGTGGGTGGTTCGGCCTCGGCGGCGTGGATCTGCTCGAGGAGGTCCCGGTGCCGGTAGCGGAATGTGCGGTCGATGCCGGCATGTGCGGTCGATGCCGCCCGTCGACCACAGGGATGCGGTCACACCTCGGGGCGACCGTGGTGATCAGTCCTCCGGCATGACAGGTGGTTCTCCGGCGCCACCCACCGGGCTCGTCGGCCCGAACGGCATCCCGACCACCTGCGCCTACGCCAAAACCCACCGGGCACCGACACCGCCGGCGCCCCCCGGCCACCACTTCGACGGCACCGGCATCCGCACCGTCGAGGAACACCGTCGAGGAGCACGCCGCCGCCGCCATCACCGCCCGACCCACCACCCCACCACCAACACTCGGCAGGGCGGCCAACCCCTCCTCTGCGCGAAAGTGGTTCGGAGTCGGTCCGGGATGCGACCATGCACCGTGGAAAGGAGCCCTCAGGTGATCAGCACCCCACCCAGCACCGACGAAACACCACGACCAGCCGAGACGGCGCACCGCCTCCACACCGCACAGGCGGT
>DASQFG010000628.1:0-2224 GCA_035633315.1 Nakamurella sp.
CCGCCGACCAGTGCCTGGCACAGTCCGTCACCGGCGATCCCGGAATCGCGGTAGGCGAACCGCTGCTCGCCCTCCCCGACGATGAACGGCGGGTTGGACACGATGAGGTCGAAGCGCTCGTTCGGGACCGGGTCGTACAGCGAACCCCGGCGCAGGTCCCAGCTCTGCCCGTTCAGCCGCGCGGTGGCGGCCGCCAGCCCCAGCGCGCGCGGGTTGGTATCGGTGGCCACCACGGTCTGCGTGTGCGAGGCGAGGTGCAGGGCCTGGATGCCGCAGCCGGTGCCCAGGTCCAGCGCTCGGCCGGCTGGTTCCCGGATCACCGCCCTGGCCAGCGTGATGGACGCCGCGCCGGCCCCCAATACGTGATCGGGCCGCACCGGACCCGGCCGGGTGTCCGAGTCCGGATCCGAGACCAGCAGGAACTCGGTGGACTCGTCGGCGTGCGGCCGGACGTCCAGCGCGGCCCTGAGGTCACGGCCGTCCCGCTCCAGCAGGCCCTGCGCGACGGCCGCGGCGATCGGGGTGCCGGGAAGCGCCCGCCGTACCTGCAGCTCGTCCTCGGTCGCGCCGAGCAGGAACAACCGGATCAGCGTCGCCAACGGGGAGGGGGCCCGGGTCGCCCGCAGCGCCGGCCCGAGTTCCCCGCGGGCCAGGGCTCGGTGCGCGGACACCCCGAGCAGCTCAGGCACCCCGGTGGAGTCGTAGCCGGCGGCACGCAGATCGTCGCCGAACCGGTCGAGGAGATCGAGGTCGGACAGCGGCGGTACGGTCGGCGCGGCCGGCGGTGATTCGGGCTGTGTTTCCGGCTGAGGGTGGGGCTGCGTCACCCGGGAAGGCTAGACCGGCTGGTGATCCGGGTGTGAATCCAGGTCCGCGTTCAGGACTGCACGTGTCAGGTCCGCCGCGCGGCAAGCACCGCGCGCACCCGCCTCTCGTCCCTGCGTCGATAGCGCAACGCGTACGCGCCGAAATCGGGATGAGCGTCGGCGTCCGCCCTGACCATGTCCGCGTCCACCCCGGCCGCCCGGATCGCCTGCATCAGGTCCAATGCCTCGTCGGGCTCGTCGAGCTGGAGGGAGGTCATCAGGCTGCGCCAGCGCTGCTCGTCCGCAATCCGGGCGAGGATCAGCCCGGTAACGGCGCCGCCAACGCCGAGAATGAGCACCCTGGTGAGCTTTCCGGTCGGTGAGCCCACCGGTGCGCTCCTCGTCAACAGCCCAAGGCCCGCTCCTGCCGCGGCCCCAGGCGCCAGCACCGCTGCCGTGCCGGCGGCGTTCAGCCGCACCGTGCGAAAGCCCCAGCCGGTTCGTTTCCAGCTGCCGAGCCGCTTGCGCTGGGAGCGCAGTGCCGTGGTGCCCATCATTCGAGAGTAGGACTCAGGCGGGCGATCTCCTATGGATCTGGCTGGGCTGATCGTTGGGGTGATCGGATCCGAATCTCCGTCACGGATGCCGGCGTGCACGGACGGGCCGATATGCCAGGCTGGCAGCCATGAGCGCGACTCGGATGTATCTCACCGGTGACGACAGGGCAGACGCGTTGCTCGCCTCCGACGGCAACGCCCTGCTCATCGGGATGGTGTTGGACCAGCAGGTACCGATGGAGAAGGCGTTCTCCGGGCCGGCGGTGATCGCGGAGCGGATGGGCGGACATCTGGACGCCGCGGCCATCGCCGTCGCCGATCCGGAGGAGTTCGCCGCGCTGTGCTCCAGACCGCCTGCCGTGCATCGCTTCCCGGGTTCGATGGCCGGGCGGGTCCAGGGTGTGTGCCGGGTGCTGGTCGAGTCGTACGGCGGTGACGCGGTCAACCTGTGGACGGACGTGACCTCTGGTGTGGAGCTGCGGAAGCGGATCTCGGCGCTGCCGGGATTCGGCGCGCAGAAGGCAGCGATCTTCCTTGCCCTGCTCGGCAAGCAATACGGCGTGCAGCCCCCGGGCTGGCGGGAAGCGGCGGGCGCGTTCGGCGAAGACGGCAGCCGGGTCTCGGTCGCCGACGTGGTGGACGAGGAATCCCTCGGTCAGGTCCGGGCGGCCAAGAAGGCGGCCAAGGCGGCCGCCAAGGCCGCCAGTGCGAGCGCGTGACGACGATTCGTCCCGCTCTGTCGGCTGTGCCCAGCACCGCCGGTCGGGCTGTCGGTCGGGGCTGGTGATCGGTCTGGCTATCGGGCTGTCGATCGGGCCTGCCGATGCAGCCCGCCACCACCGGGCATCGGCGTAGCGTGTG
>DASQFG010000629.1:0-6594 GCA_035633315.1 Nakamurella sp.
GCTTGGGGCCGCCGAACTGGAACCGGCGGCCGATGAGCTGCTCTTGGCCGCGGAGGCGCTGGTGGCCGCGGAGGTGGTGCTCGGGGCGGGCGCCGGATCGGACGAGCAGGCAGCGGCCACTGCCAGCACCGCCGTACCCGAGGCAGCCAGCACGGTGCGGCGGGGGAGGGTGCGGGGGACAGGGGTCATTGGGAGCCTCCAGGGGCTGTCGGTGGCGGAGATGCGGCCGGCAGGAGATGGATGTCTCTCCTGAGAGTTACTCGCTGAGCATCGCGGAAAGGTTCGACCGATCCGCACAATTCCCGATTCTTCTTTGATCCGTTTGTCGACGGAGCAGCCAGGCGCCTTTCCTGTGTTTCGGTACCGGCGCGCGGGCGCGGGACACGGCAGCAGGCTCTCAAGCCTTGCTATGAAGGAGCCATGAAGCTCCTCACGCTGGCCGGCTCGGTGCTCGCTGTTGCTGCGACAGCGGTGGCCGGCGTTCTGGCCACCGACCCGGATTCCGCCTACTACCGCAATCTGAAAAAGCCTTCCTGGCAGCCGCCGCCACCCGTCTACGGCCTGGTCTGGACGCCGTTGTACGCGGACATCGCGTTGGCGTCCGGGCACGTGATCAACCGGCTGAACGAGGAGGGGCGGATCCAGGAGCGGCGGCGCCTGATCGGCGCACTCGGCGTCAACCTGGCTTTGAACGCGGGTTGGTCGTGGCTGTTCTTCCGATACCACCGCCCCTGGGTCGCCGCAGCTGAATGTGCCGTGCTGACCGCGAGTTCGGCTGATCTGGTGCGGCGGATCGGTTCGGTCGATCGCCGAGCAGGCATCGCGCTGGCGCCCTACCCCGCGTGGTGCGGGTTCGCGACCGCCCTCACCGTGGCCGTGGCGCGCCGCAACCCGCTCCACCGGAGCTGAGCCGATTGCCGGAGTCGGGGGTGTTGGCCCGCTTACAGTGACGTAATGGATCTCCTGCTCAGCCCGGACGCCTGGGTCGCCTTCCTGACGCTGCTGGTCCTCGAGGTGGTGCTCGGCGTCGACAACGTCATTTTCATCTCGATCCTGTCCGGCAAGCTGCCGGAGGAGCAGCGCGACCGGGCTCGGATCACTGGCCTGTCCCTGGCGTTGATCATGCGGATCGCGCTGCTGTTCTCGCTGTCCTGGGTGATCGGGTTGACCGCGCCGTTGTTCAGCGTGTTCGGCATGGAGATTTCCGGACGCGACCTCATCCTCCTGCTGGGCGGCGCGTTCCTGGTGGCCAAGGCCGTGTCGGAGATCCACGAGCGGTTGGAGGGCGAGGAGGCCCATGCCACCTCGGGAACCGCCGTGACGGTGTCGTTCGCGAGCGTGATCGCGCAGATCCTGGTGCTGGACATCGTGTTCTCGCTCGACTCGGTGATCACCGCGGTGGGCATGGTCAGCGAGTTGGCGATCATGGTCGCGGCCGTGGTGGGCGCCGTCGGGATCATGTTGGTGGCCTCGAAGTGGATCAGCGACTTCGTCAACAAGCACCCGTCGGTCAAGATGCTGGCGCTGGCCTTCCTGGTGCTGATCGGGGCCAGCCTGATCGGTGAGGGTCTGGACTTCCACATCCCGAAGGGATACGTCTACGGGCCGATCGCCTTCGCGATCCTGGTCGAGGCGCTCAACCTGCGGTACCAGGCGGTGCAGGCCAGGCGTCGGCACGTGCCGGAGGCCGAACCGGTGCACCTGCGACCGGCCTACCTCAAGGACGAGGAGGCCCCACTCAAGTCAGCACCCGGTACCGAGCCCGCCAGCGAACCGGGTACCTCCGCATCGCGCCCCCAGACGGACCCGACGACGCGGACCCACGAGTCGGGAGACGGACCGGCCCGCTAGGACGTCCGATCCGTTCAATCCCGGTCGTTCGTGCCCGGCCTACGGTCGGGTCATGCGACTGAAGCTTGATGTGATCGGCCTGGTAATTACAGACATGGCGGTGACGCTGGCCTTCTACCGACGACTCGGCCTGGAGATCCCCGCGGAGGCGGACTTTGCACCGCACGCCGAGGTGCCGCTGCCCGGAGGGCTGCGCCTGACGTTCGACACCGTGGACGTCATGACCTCGTTCGACCCGGAGTTCACTCTCGCTCCCGGTAGCGCGTCGCTGGCGTTCCTCGCCGACAGTCCGCAGAGCGTGGACGAGACGTACCAGGAGCTGATGGCCGCCGGCTACCACGGTCATCTGGCGCCGTGGGACGCCTTCTGGGGGCAGCGGTATGCGGTCGTGCACGACCCGGACGGGCACACCGTGGATCTGTTCGCGGCGTTACCGGGCTGAGCCGGGACCGGGGACAGCGCGCGGCGCCGGTCCGGTGAGCCGCGACAGTGGCGCACCCGCGAAGGTCCTGGCCTCTCGGGCCAGGTGCGCCTGGTCGGCGTAGCCCGTCGCGGCGGCGACGTCCGCCAGCGGCGTGCCGGAGCGGGCCGCCCGGACGGCCCGATCGAAACGCAGGATCCGACGCAGCGTCTGCGGTCCGTAGCCGAAGGCGCCACGGCAGTGCCGGTGCAGCCGTCGTTCGTTCCACCCGATGGATTCCGCAATGTCCGTGACGGCGGCGCCACCGGTCATGGCCCTGGCAATCACCGACGTCACCGCCGGTACAGGGTGCTGGACCAACTGCCCGGCTACCAGCCGTTCCAACAGCAGGAACTGCTCGCCGGGCGGCGCGGCGGACAGCCGGTCGGCCCAGCCGCGCACCGTGTCCGTCGGCCATAGCTCCACCAGCAGCGGACGGGCGTCACGGATCTCGTGAGCGGGCATGCCAAGAACCGCTGGACCCATTCCCGGCGGCAGCCTGATGGCCCGATACCGGCTCGCGGCACGAATCGTCGTCTGCTGGGCCACGGTGTCCGGTCCTGCCACCAGCAGCTCGCCGTCCAGCCAGATCAGGTCGACGCAGCCGTCGGGCAGGATGGCCTGGTGGCGGTCGACACCGCCGACGGGCTCCCTGCTCCACAGCCGCGCCCCTGGGATGCGAGAGGCGCTCTCGCGGTACATCCCGCTATTGTCCCCGGCGTCTTCGCCCTCGTAGTGCACTCTTCGGGACAAGAAAGTGAACCGGGGTTATCGTGAGCAGAGAACTGGCTGTCTAGACAATGCCGTCGACTCCGGAGGCCCTGGTGACCCGTCGCCACGAACCCCACCCGCAGGTCAGGGTGGTGCACGGGCACCGGCGTGCGTTCGTCATCGCTGGTCGTGGGCCCGCGCTGTTGCTGTTGCACGGTTTGGGCTGCGACCACACCACCTGGTCACCGGTGATCAAGCGGCTGGCCCGCAGGTTCACCGTCATCGCGCCCGACCTGCTCGGACACGGCAAATCCGACAAACCGCGAGCGGACTACAGCCTGGGCGGCTATGCCAACGGCATGCGTGACCTGCTCTCGCTGCTGTCCATCGAGCGGGCGACGGTGGTCGGGCACAGTTTCGGCGGTGGCATCGCGATGCAGTTCGCCTACCAGTTCCCGCAGTACACCGAGCGGCTGGTGCTGGTGGCCCCAGGCGGGCTGGGGCGCGAGGTCAACCCGGTGCTGCGCGCGCTGACCCTGCCCGGCGCCAGCCATGCCCTCGCCGTCGCGGCGTTGCCGCCCGTACTCGCGCTGGCCAACTTCGTCGGCAGCCGGGCCAGCGCTGCCAAGGTCCCTGGCTCGTCGGATCTGCTCGGTGCCCTGTCCGTGCTGGCCGGCAAACACGACGCGGCCGAGCGGGACGCGTTCCTGCATGTGCTGCGTGCCGTGGTGGATTGGCGCGGCCAGGTCGTGACCATGAACGACCGCGCGTACTTGACGGCCAACATGCCGACCTGCGTGATGTGGGGAGGGAAGGACACGGTCATCCCCGTGGCGCACGCCGGCGCGGCGCGCCGGGCGATGCCGGGCGCCCGCATCGAACTCATGCCGGGCGCCGGGCACTTCCCGCACGAGGAGTTCCCCGATCGCTTCGCGAGCATTTTGACCGACTTCGTCCGGACGACCGCCTCGTCGGTGTACGACCAGAACCTCTGGCGGTCGCTGCTGCGCCAGGGCCGCGCAGCGGACCCCGCGCCCAGCGCCAGCACAGCGGCCCTGCCTGTTCAGCGGCGACCGGTGCGCGCGATGGGAACCGCCGCCCCGGCCTGACCCCGGCCCCCCTTCGTGGCGCGGATCAACTTCCACGGCGCGGCTCAACTGGTTAACTCGGGTACCACCAGTCCCGTAACCGCGACGTTCATGCGCGCTGGCGAAGTTGATCCGCGCTGGGGAGGGACCGGCCACTGACGAGGGACCCAGGCCACTGACGGGGGGCACGGTTGGTCAGCGGGTGCGGGCCCGGCGGGTACGTTTGCGGACCGCGGGCGGCCCTATCGAGCCGCGCTCTCGCAGCGGCATCGGCACCCGCTGAATCTCTGTCGGCCGGTTTTCCGTCAGCAGGATCTCGACCGCTCGCCGGCCCAGCTCGAAATGCGGAATGGCGACGCTGCTCAATTGTGGTTGCAGCCAGGACGCGATATCGGAGTCATCAAAGGAGACCACGGACAAGTCATCGGGGATGACGAGACCGGCCTCCTGCGCGGCCTGGTAGGCGCCCATGGCAATTCGGTCGTTGAGACAGATCAACGCGGACGGCCGAATGCCGGCTTCCAGATGACTGCGGACCGCCTGGTAGGTCGAGTCCGGCCACCACAGCGTGTCGATCGAGCCCGCCAGCTTCGTGCCCTGCTGGGCAAGGACCTCCTCGACCCCGGCCAGCCGTTCGGCGGCGGCGATCACGTGTGGTGCCTTCTCCCCGACCAGCACGATGCCATCCCGGTGGCCCTGACGCAACAGCGCCCGCGCGGCGCTCCGGCCGGCCTCCCGCTCATCCGGAATGACCGTCGGAATGCCGCGGACCCGGGCAATGCAATTGAGCAGCACGACCGGGTGCGCGCGTAGCGCCTTGGACAGCCCGACCCGCCGGGTGTACATCGACGCGTACACGAACCCGCCGACCCCGCGGTCGAGCATGCTTTGGATCAAACGCTTTTCGACTTCCGGATCGCCCTCGGTCTCGCCGATGAACATCAGATGATCACGCAGAAGGGCGGTGGACAGGCTGCCCCTGATCATCTCGCCGGCGAACACCTCGGTCGCGATGACGTCGGACAGCAGCCCGATCGTCTGGGAGAGGTTGGTGCGCAAGCTGCGAGCAAGCAGGCTGGGACGGTAGTTGAGTTCCCGCGCTGCCCGGCGGACGCGCTCCTCGGCATCGGTGGAGATTCGCATGTCCCGACGACCGGTCATCACGAACGAGGCGGTGGTGCGCGACACTCCGGCACGCTTGGCCACGTCCATCAACGTGACCCGGGGAGAGGTCACGCGCTGTCCGCCGTCATCAGTTCCTCCGGTTCGCACACGGTCGTGATCCGAGATCATGCTGCCATCCCGCACGGTCAGGTCACAATTTGGTCAAGTTGAAGCGTCCGCATTGACTTGCGACGGCGTGTACTGCGTGCGGTTAGCGCACGAACCTCCTGGCCCACTTTTCTCGATTCAGCCGTCACATCGGTAAAACGATCCTGGCAGCCGTGGTCGAAAACGGCACTTCCACATGTTCCTGCGGTTGCGGACCCCCCTTGGTGGTCTGTGAGCACACGGAGGCAGCAGGGTTGACAGCACCGACGGTGAGGAGCGGCCTCTGGCTAACCCGCTTCAGCGGCGAGCGGAGGGCTGTGACCGGCCCGGCGCTCGCAGACCAGGAATGGGCAACAGGCCCTCCATCCCTATGACGGTGTTGAGGAGTCAGCACAATGCGTCTACGAAAGACCCACATGGCCGCGCTGATGGGAATCGTCGCGCTCGCCGTGGGCCGCCTGTGGCGGGAGTTCCAGTTCCCCCAGCAGTAGCACGTCGGCACCCGCATCCAGCGGCGGCGCCAGTCCAACCATCGGTACAACGCATCGTCGTTCGCGCATGTGGATCCACTGCTGGGCGGGGTCGAAGCACTGGTGCGGCTGAGCCGGGAGGTGCATGCGCGCGGGCTGCGGATCATCGGCGATCTGACCACCGACCATTCCGGCGACGATCACCCGTGGTTCGCCACGGCGCTGTCCAGCCCCGGGGCACCGGAACGACGGTTCTACTACGTCGCCGACGACGGCAGTTAAACCGCCTGGCTCGGCATCGAGACCCTGCCGAGATTCGACCTGGAATCGCCGACCATGCGGGAACGGACGTTCGGCCGCGACGACTCGACGGTGGCGCGGTGGCTGCGCGAACCGTACGACCTGGACGGCCGGCGGATCGACGTCGCCAACATGACGGGCCGCTACGGTCAGCACGACCACGCGAACACGGTGGCCCGGGCGATCCGCGCGACCATGGACGCGGTCAAGCCGGGATCGGCGCTGCTGCTGAGCACTGCCACGACGCCAGCGGCGACCTGCTCGGCGATGGGTGGCAGGGCACCATGAACTACGCGGGATTCACCCGGCCGGTGTGGTCGTGGTTGACCTCGGCCGACAACCGGTTGACGTTCCTGGGCATACCGGTGGGTGTGCCGGTCCGGCGCCGCGACCGCCACCACCATGCGGGATTTCGCCGCGCCGTTGCCGTGGAAAGTGGCGA
>DASQFG010000630.1:0-2051 GCA_035633315.1 Nakamurella sp.
GCCACGGATCTGCTGGCCGGCCCCGAGGAGGTCGACCGCGATCAGCTGACCCTCGGCGTGGAACTCCTGGTCGACGCCGCGACGGCCAGGGCCGATTCGGAAACGGTCGAGGCTCTCGGCTCCTCGACGCCGCTGGGCAACCTGGTCAGCATCATCATCAAGCCGGACCCGGCGCGGATGACGCCGTCGCCGCCGTTCGATGACGAGGCTGCGGCCTGGTCGATCCTGGTCGACCGCTTCGTCTCGACCCTCGATTGGGATGGCGAACGCCCGTAACCGATGGCGGGTGAACGCCCCCGGCTGCTGACGGGGACAGCGAACAAGCCTCGTCGCCCGCGCGAGGGCCCGCCGTCAGAAGGTCTTTGCGGCGTCCCGGGCCGCGGCGTGCGCTGCCTGCCGGTCGGACCGCCCTCCGCGGTGCGGCGCCGGTATACCTCGGCGGCATCCGCGGACATTTCGCCGACATCCTCAGCGCGGAGGAACTGCGCACCATCACCGAAGCGCTCGACCGGGTGATCGCGCAGGCGCGTCGGTCAGGGCGTGCCGGTAGTACCGACAGTGACAGCGGTGCCGCCGGTGCTGACAGTGAGGGCTGAGCGCCGCAACCGGTCGTAACCGGGTTTGATCACTTCCTCGATGATCGTCAGGCGCTCGTCGAACGGCAGGAACGCAGACTTCATCGCGTTCACCGTGAACCACTGCAAGGTGTCCCAGCCGTAGCCGAAAGCCTCGCTGAGCGCGGTCATCTCGCTGGTCATCGAGCAGCCGGACATCAACCGGTTGTCGGTGTTGACGGTCACCCGGAATTTCAGCTCGGCCAGCAACCCGATGGGGTGCTCGGCGATCGACTGGGCTGCCCCGGTCTGCACGTTCGACGTCGGTGCCATCTCCAGCGGGATCCGCTTGTCCCGCACATATTCGGCGAGCCGGCCGAGGTGGGCCTGGCCGTCCCGGCCCACCTCGATGTCATCGACGATCCGCACGCCGTGCCCGAGCCGGTCGGCGCCGCACCACTGGATTGCCTCCCAGATCGAGGGCAGCCCGAACCCCTCCCCCGCGTGGATGGTGAAATGCGCGTTCTCCCGGCGCAGGTACTCGAATGCGTCCAGATGCCTGGTGGGCGGGAAACCTGCTTCCGCACCGGCGATGTCGAAGCCGGCGACCTCGCGGTCCCGGAAGGCGATGCTCACCTCGGCGATCTCCCGCGAGCGTGCGGCGTGCCGCATGGCGGTCAGCAGCGCACGGACCCGGATCTGCTGGCCGGTCTCGGCCGCGGCCAGTGAACCTGCCGCGAACCCGTCGAGCACTGCCTGCACCACTTCGTCAAGGGTCAGGTCCTGCTCGGTGTGCAGTTCGGGCGCGAAACGCACCTCGGCATAGACGACGCCATCAGCGGCCAGGTCCTGCGCGCACTCGGAAGCCACCCGCACCAACGACTCTCGGGTCTGCATCACCGCCAGGGTGTGGGTGAACGTCTCCAGGTAGCGCTCCAGCGACCCGGAATACGCCGACTCTGCGAACCAGCTGGCCAGGCCGCGCACGTCGGTGCTGGGCAACGATCGGTAGCCGATCTGCTCGGCCAGGTCGATCAATGTCGCCGGGCGCAGTCCACCGTCGAGATGGTCGTGCAACAGGACCTTCGGGGCGGTGACGATCGCGTCGGCGGACAACGGGACCAAGGCAGCTCCGTCGAGCGTTTTCGGGAGCGGTGCGGGAAGCGGGACGGACATCCGGCGGACGTTACCCGGATCTGGTGAACGTCGCGTCACCGAACCCGGCGCTCAGTCCTGCCGGATGACATCCATCACCAGCGGTGGCCGCTCGACGACCTGGCCCGGGCTCCCGACAACGACTGCGCCGGCCAGATCGGCCAGGGCTGCCGGAAACCGGTCCGCGGTGTCGGTGTGCAGCTCGAACAGCGGCTGACCGGCCGTCACGGCGTCGCCCGGTTTGACCAGGCAGAGGATTCCCGCCGCCGCCTGGACGTCGTGCTCGCGGCGCTCGCGGCCGGCACCCAGCCGCCACGCCGCAACGCCCACCGCCAGCGCATC
>DASQFG010000631.1:0-8661 GCA_035633315.1 Nakamurella sp.
CCTGCTGATCCACCAGCCGTCGTACTCGATGCTCAATCGCTGGGTCGAGGACGGGCTGCTGGGCACTCTGGGCGAGCTCGGCGTCGGGTGCATCGCCTTTTCGCCCCTCGCGCAGGGCATGTTGACCGACCGCTACCTGAATGGGGTGCCCGCCGATTCCCGCGCGTCCAAGGGCGGGTCGCTCTCGAAAAGCCTGCTCACCGAGGACGCACTGTCCCACATCCGGGCCCTCAACAACCTGGCCGAGGGCAGGGGACAGACGCTCGCGCAGCTCGCCCTGGCCTGGGCGCTGCGAGATCCACGGGTCACCTCGGTGCTGGTCGGCGCCTCATCGGTGAAGCAGCTCGAGGACAATCTCGCGACCGCACAGAACCTGGAGTTCGATGCCGACGAGCTCACGGCGATCGAAGGTCATGCCGTGGATACCGGCATCAACCTGTGGAGTGGGTCCAGCGCCGTCTGAAGCGAGCGCCGTCTGATCGCGCCGCCTGACGCCGGGGACTACACCGGGCGCGGTGCCGGTGGTCCCGCGCCGTCACCGTCGTCGGGCGTGTCCGAGGCCGCCGTCGGCCCGGCGTCGGCCGCGGAACTGTCCTCCGGCGCAGAGCTGCCTTCCGCCGGGGGATCGTCGAAGATCGAGGTGTCCAGGTCGTCGAGCCCGGCGAGCAGCTCTGCGAACTTCTCGTCCCGGTCGACGAATCCGGCCGGGTCGTCCAGGTCCTTCGGCGACGGGAGCAGGCCGGGATCGGCCCACAGCGCGTCGCGCCCGTCGGTGCCACGGGATGCGCCGACCGCGGTCCACAGCTCGGCGGCGGCGCGCAGACGCCGCGGCCGCAGCTCCAGGCCGATGAGCGTGGCGAAGGTCTGCTCGGCCGGGCCGCCGGTCGCGCGGCGCCGGCGCAGGGTCTCCCGCAAGGCCGGCGCGCCGGGCAGCCGATCGCCGACCGCGTCGGCGACGACGGTGTCCACCCAGCCCTCGACGAGCGCCAGCAGCGTCTCCAGCTGCTCCATCGCCACCTGCTGACCGGGCGTGATGGTCGGCTCGAACATCCCCTGACCCAGCAATGCCTCGATGCTGGCCGGGTCGGAGGGGTCGATCGAAGAGGCCAGCTGCTCGACCGCGGAGAAGTCCACGGAGATAGCCCCGGCGTAATCGGAGATCAGCGAGATGACGCGATCGCGCAGCCACGGGACGCCGGCGTAGAGCCGGTGGTGAGCGGCCTCCCTGGTCGCCAGGTACAGCCGGACCTGATCCTCGGGCAGGTCGAGACCGGAGCCGAACTCGGCGATCGACCGGGGCAGCAGCGCGGCGGTTCCCTCGGGTCCGAGCGGCAATCCGACATCGGTCGATGTCAGCACCTCGGTGGCCAACTGCGCCAGTCCCTGGCCGAGTTGCGAACCGAAGGCCATGCCGCCCATCGAGCCCATCATCGCCAGCAGCGGGCCCGCCTGTGCCTTGGCCTGCTCCGGCAGACCGTCGACCCACGCCCGGGACACCTGCTCGGCGATGGGCGAGCAGAGCTTCTCCCAGGTGGGCATGGTGGCGTCGATCCACTGCCGCGGCGTCCAGGCGGTAGAAGTGCGGACACCGGCCGGCAGAGCGGTCGCGCCGTCCAGCCACACCTCCGCCAGCGCCACGGCCTCACTCACCTGCGCGACGTCGATGGACGACGCGGGGTGGGAGGCGGGCACCTGGGACGTCGCCAGCTGACGGGCCAGGTCGTAGTTGACCGGTCCGGACGACCCCGAGGTTCCGGCCTGGGACATCATCTGTCCGAGTTGGGACAGCATCGATCCGATCTGGTTCAGATCGAATCCACCGGCACCCGGACCCTGGCCCGGCTTGGCACCGTCGGGATCGTCGTCACCGGCGGGGTTGAAGCCGAATGGCAGATTCGTCATATCGTCTACGGTACTGAAGTTCTGTGACGTCCACGGTCCCGAACTGCCCTGATCGCTGCCCTGATCGCTGCCCTGATCGCTGCCCTGATCGCCACCGGCGAAAACCCCGATGGCCCTTGGTCCCGAAGGCTGATACCCGGGTGACTGCGCGGCCACATCCGGAATTCACCCGTGCACCGCCTACTCTCGTGAGCCATGTCCTGGTTCTCCCGGCTGACCGTGCGCGGCCGCACGGTCGTCGTCGGGTCCGTGCTGACGGCGACGCTCGTCGCGGCCGGCGCCGCAGTCCCGATCCCGTACGTGGCCATCGGACCGGGAGTGACGTACGACACGCTCGGCTCGGTCGACGGCACCGAGGTGATCACCTTCACCGGCGATGACATCCCGCCGTCCGTCGACGAGGCGCCCGGTGGCCAACTCAACATGACCACCATCACCCTCACCGACCCTGTGCCGCTGTTCGAGGCGTTGGGCCTGTGGACCACAGGTCGGTACGCGCTGGCGCCCCGCGAGGACTACTTCCCCCCGGACAAGACCGTGGAGCAGGTCCAGGAGCAGGACGCCCAGGCCTTCCGCGACTCGCAGTCGGCCGCGGAGATCGCGGCCCTGCGCTACCTCGACTACCCGAACATCGTGTTCGTGGGAGAGATCCAGGACGGCTCGCCGAGTTCGGGCATCCTCCAGCCGCAGGACCAGATCGTCGACCTCGACGGCACCCCCATCACCGACTTCCCGTCCCTGCAAGCGGCGCTGGCGACCACCACCGCGGGTCAGGTCGTCTCGATCACCGTGCTTCGGGACGGCGAGCAGGTCACCGAGAAGGTGACGCTCGGCACCAATCCCAAGGGCGGCAGCGCGGGCTACCTGGGCATCGGGGCGCAGGAACGGCCGCACGCACCCTTCGACATCACGATCGCGCTCGAGCGGATCGGCGGCCCATCGGCCGGGCTGATGTTCACCCTCGGCATCATCGACAAGCTCTCCGAGGGCGACCTGACCGACGGCCGGTTCATCGCCGGCACCGGAACGATCGACCCCGACGGCACGGTCGGCCCGATCGGCGGCGTGCTGCTCAAGTTGATCACCGCCCGGGACGCCGGTGCGACCGTGTTTCTCGTGCCGGCGGACAACTGCGCGGAGGCGGTCACCCAGGTCCCGGATGGATTGCAGCTGGTCAGGGTGGCTTCCGTGCAGGACGCGATGACGGCGTTGCATACGCTCAAGGACGGCGGAACCCCGCCGGGCTGCTGAGCCGCCGAGACCTTGTCCTCGCTCGTCTGTCCTCGCTCGTCTGTCCTCGCTCGTCAGTCCTCGTCCTCGAAGGTCATCCGCAGGGCCTTGAGCAGGTTCGGAGCCAGGTCGGCACCGCGCAGCGGGGCCTCGTCGTGTTCGCCCCGCAGCCGGAGCAGGCACGCCCCTCCCTTGGCGTCGCGCAGCACGCCTGCCGCCAGCCGCGCCTCCGTTCGGTCCGGGTGGTCCGCGGCCTGGTTCGCCGCAGCCTCGGGGTCGGCCGACAATGACGCCCCCGCCTCCGGCGGCAGCACGACGATCTCCTGGACCAGCACGCACCCGGCCACCTCCGGCGGCCAGCAAATCTGCGACAGCGCCTGCGACAGCTCGCCCGCGGGCAACGACTCCTGGGCGATCGGGGTGAAGCGGGTCGCCGCGGTGAGCGTCGGGGCCAGTGCGGGTTGCGCCGCCAGCAGCTCGGAGGTGACCACGAGCGCGAACAACTGCGGGGCGGCGTCCCAGCCCGCTGCGCCCGCGAACTCCTCGACCTCGGCCACCGCGATCGCCAGGTCGGGATCCTCCCACCAGTCCGGAGTGTTCATCCGACGATCGTTGCACGGCCCACGGCACCGTCCGGCGCGTCGGTCTCCGGAGTCCGCGGCGCTGGCACAGGGGTGCTCAGCCGGCGACGATCAACGGTTCGGGCGTGGGGTTCGGGCATGGGGTTCGGGCATGGCAGGTGGGTGGGAGCGGGACGGGAGTCGTGCAACGATCCGCTCTCCGGCCGTCGATTCGCACGGGGAACCAACAGCGTGTGCCTACAGTTGACTCAGCGGGGCGACGCACCTTCGGCCCCCGCCATCGACCCGGCGCGGTGACCGAGAGAGCATCGCGGCGGCAGGTGCGCCAGACGTCTCGACGCAAGGAGTCCATCCGTGGCCATCAGGCCCCCCGTTGGTTTGCCCACCATGTCCAAGCGCTCAAAGCGGGTGTTGATCGCCCTGGTCGGCCTGGCCGTGCTGGCGATCCTGTGGTTCCAGTTCGTCGGGATTTACGTCGACTGGCTGTGGTTCGGCGAGGTCGGCTTCCGCGAGGTCTTCACCACCCAGGCGGTCAGCCGCATCGGAATGTTCCTGGTGGGGGGGCTGGCCACCGGCGGACTGTTGCTGCTGGCCCTGGTCCTCGCCTACCGGTCCCGGCCGGTGTTCGTGCCCACCAACGAGGTCGATCCGCTCGCGCCGTACCGGACCATCGTCACCACCCGTCCCAAGCTGTTCGCACTGGGCATCTCGGGCGTCGTCGGGCTGATCGCCGGGCTGTCGGCGCAGGGCGACTGGGAGATCGTCCAGCTCTGGCTGCACGGCGGCGACTTCGGAACCGTCGATCCCCAGTTCGGCAACGACGTCGGTTTCTACGTCTTCACGTTGCCGATGATCCAGCTGGTCCTTGGCTGGGTGTTCGTCATCCTTGCCATCTGCTTCATCGCCATCGCGGTCGTTCAGTACCTGTTCGGTGGCATCCGGCTGTCCGGCCCGGGACGCAAGATCACGTCGCAGGCCACCCTGCAGCTCTCCCTGCTGGTCGCGGCGTTCGTCCTGCTCAAGGCCGTGCAGTACTGGTACGACCGCTACGACCTGCTGTTCTCCAACCGGGGCGGCACCTTCACCGGCGCGTCGTACACCGACATCAACGCGGTGCTGCCGGCCAAGATCATCCTGATGTGCATCGCGGCGATCTGCGCCGTCGGGTTCGTAGTGGGCGCCTTCACCCGGTCGATCAAGCTGCCGGCCATCGCCTTGGCGTTGCTGGTGCTGTCCAGCGTGCTCATCGGCGGGGTCTGGCCGCTGGTGCTGCAGCAGGTTGTCGTCAACCCGAACGGCATCAACCGGGAGCCCGAGTTCATCGCGCGGAACATCGATGCCACCCGCGCGGCGTACAACATCCAGGACAGCCAGATCGAGTACATCGACTACCCGGGCCAGTTGGTCGGCAACCCCAGGGACATCATCTCCGACCAGAACACCCTCCCCAACGCCCGGCTGCTCGACCCGAACGTGCTCTCGCCGACCTTCACCCAGCAGCAGCAGTTGCGGAACTTCTACGGCTTCCCGGACCAGCTCGCGATGGACCGCTACACGGTCAACGGCAAGACCCAGGATTACGTCGTCGCGGTCCGTGAGCTGAATGCGGACGGCCTCAACGACGCGCAGAAGAACTGGATCAACGAACACATGGTGTTCACCCACGGCGACGGCTTCATCGCCGCGCCGGCGAACACCGTGGACAACGGCTATCCGGCCTACGTGGTGTCCGACATCGCCAACATCGACAATCCGAACAGCAAGATCGTGGTGAAGGAGCCCCGCACCTACTACGGCCAACTGACCACCGACTACGCGATCGTCGGCGCCGACGCCGGAGTGGAAAGGGAGTACGACACCGAGAGCACGCGCTACACCTATACCGGTGCGGGAGGTGTCCCGGTCGGGAACCTGTTCGCCCGCATGGTGTTCGCGACGGAGTATGGCGAGGCCAACTTCCTGTTCTCCGGGGAGATCAACGCCAACTCCAAGATCATGTACAACCGCGATCCGATCGAACGGGTACAGAAGGCCGCCCCGTTCCTGACCACCGACACCAAGGCCTACCCGGCGGTGGTCGACGGGCGGATCGTCTGGATCGTCGACGCCTACACCACCGCGACGAACTACCCGTACGCGCAGGCGGTGACGCTGTCCGACGCGACCAACAATTCGCTGGCGGCACGGGGAGCGGCGGGCCAGGTGAACGCCCAGGTCTCCTACATCCGCAACTCGGTCAAGGCCACGGTCGATGCTTATGACGGCACCGTCACGCTGTACGAGGTGCCCACTAACCCCACTAAGCCAGCCGACAAACCCGATCCGGTGCTCAAGGCATGGGAGGGTGTGTTCCCCGGGCTCGTCAAGCCGGCCAGCGACGTCTCCCCGGACCTGCAAGCGCACTTCCGCTACCCGCAGGACCTGTTCGAAGTGCAGCGCTCGCTGCTGGTCCGCTACCACGTCGACGACCCGGTCGACTTCTTCCAGAGCTCTGGATTCTGGAAGGTGCCCAACGACCCCACCGTCAGCGAGGCCGTCCAGGCCCCGCAGCCGCCGTACTACCTGCAGGTCAAACTTCCGCAGAACGAAGCGCCGAAGTTCGAGCTCACCAGCGTGCTGACCGGCTATCAGCGGGAGTTCATGAGCGCCTACGTGGCCGCCTCATCCGACCCAGCGGACTACGGGCAGCTGACCGTGCTCCGACTACCCACGTCCACGCAAACCCCCGGTCCCACCCAAGTCCAGCAGCTGTTCCGGACCACCCAGGAGGTCAGCCAACTGGTGACCCTGTCGACCCAGCAAGGCGGTAGCCGGGTGATCTTCGGCAACCTGCTGACGTTGCCGGTGAACGACGGTCTGCTGTACGTCGAGCCGTTCTACATCCAGGGTCAGGCGTCCAGCACCTCATTCCCGCAGCTCAACCGCGTGCTGGTCTGGTACGGAGGCCGCGTCGGGGTCGGCACCACGCTCACCCAGGCGCTGACCCAGGCCGCGCAGAACGCACCGGTGCCGGTGACCGACGGCGGGACCGGGACGCCGCTGCCGACCAGCGGGGCCTCGGTCTCCGTACCCGCGTCCCCGACGACGTCCGCGGCGCCACCACCGGCCGACCAGGCCGCGGCGCTGGCGGCGATGGATTCCGCGGCGAAAGACCTGGACGCCGCGAAAGCCTCGAACGACCTCGGTCAGATCGGGGCCGCCAGCCAGAAGCTGGAGGACGCCGTGAACGACTACCTCAAGCTGGCCGGCGGGAGCCTGTCGGGAAGCGCAACTCCCACGGGCACCGCGCCCGCTGCCAGCGGCCAACCGACCGCCGGCGGGTAGCCGTCCGGCGGTGATCGGCAGGGGTGGCCCCGCTACCCCTGCCGATCCCAGGCGCCCGGCACAACCGTTGTCCCACCATGGATTTGGAATCACCGTCGCAGGCTTGTTACACTGGTGTCACCTTCAACGCGGGGTGGAGCAGCTCGGTAGCTCGCTGGGCTCATAACCCAGAGGTCGCAGGTTCGAATCCTGCCCCCGCTACCACCGCAACGGCCCCCGGGACTTCGGTCCGGGGGCCGTTGGTCTGCGCTGATGCGGCCCCCGAGCCGCCGAACGGGGCGCCGCCACCGCCGACACGTCCGCGGGACGCCGGATGGCAAGCGGCTGGCCTGTCGGTTCCCGATCAGCAATCGGGCTCGGGTGGTGCTCGGCACCCCCTCGCCGAGCATCCCCCCACCGCGGCCAGCAGATCCTTCGAGTTGAGCGCCCCGACACTCCGACGCGGCCGCCCCGCAGCACCGTCCCCGTCGGCAAGGCCGGTCGAGAGCACGTGGGGCCCGTGCCCCTCGACATAGCGATAACGACGGGCCAAATTGCGCTGCCGGTCAAGCACGGGCGCGCGTGTTCATGCGGCTGTTCGGCTCACCACACCCTGATGGAGCATCGACTTTCGTCGGTCCACGGGGTATGGGCGTCCGAACGTTGCGCCTGTACCCTCATGGGAATGATGACGGGGGATGATCTGCGACTGCAGCGCGGCAGGCTGCATCTCACCCAACGCGAACTGGCCGACCGCGTGGGCGTTGGCCTACGCACCGTGACAACCTGGGAAGCCCTCGGGTCGCACCCGCTTCCCGGCACCGCTCAGGGTCGGCTCGAGGCCGTCTTCGGTGCCACGGACGGGACTGGGATCCGGTCGCTGGCGGAGGTCAGTGACCTGGAATTGATCGCCGAATTGGCCCGCAGGCTCAGCGCCACCCGGATCCGGGAACACGCAGATCAGCTGGCCGAGGTCAGCCATTTGATCAGCACACGCGGACCGCATACCCTGAGAGTTCCGACGCCGCCGTCGGTCGAAGAGGATTACCCGTCCGACGCATCGGCCCAGGGGACGATAGGGACACCGACGAATGATGAACCGCCGCGTGAGACGACTTCGCAGCGTTAGCCGACCGGCGCTGGAATTCAACCCGGTGGCGGAGATTCACCGGAGCGGCGTCACCGTCGTCAACGATGACGACGTCGAATGGTTCATGTGGAGTCCTCGGACTGAGACCATTGCGCTCCAGCCATCTTTCGGACCCACCTTCAAGTGCGGCACAGTGGCGCTGGCGCTGGCGCACCGTGCACTCGGCCACTGGGGAATCTCGATGCGGCAGGACATGGAAGCGCGGGAATTGACCGCCAGATGGCTGATCGACGACCACTCGGCCGAGTACGCCATCGGTGCCCTTCCGGTGATCGGGGTGGTCGGCGTGGCCCGCCAGTTGGGCGTCACTCCGCACGTGCTGCAGGTCCGGCTGCAATTCAGCCCCTGCCGCTGCCTCACGAATGTCGATATCTTTCACGGATTGCAATGCGAATGCGGCGCAATTCCATCGGTGGAACCGCTGGGAGACAGTGGATAATTGCGTCCGTGGTGTGCGGCCGGCTGTGGCGGACAGTGGCCGGGCGGACTGCGGCG
>DASQFG010000632.1:0-9948 GCA_035633315.1 Nakamurella sp.
AACGGGAATCAACGGGTGCTGATCTGCCGCATGATCGCTGATCGGGCGAACCGCCGGAACCCTGTGCTGCTGCGCTGACGCCACGCCAGCAGGGCGTGGGCCAATCCCAGCTCGGCGGCCTGTTCGGCCGTGACCCGATCGATTGATTCGCTGCACACCGAGTGGGCCAGTGATCGGGCCATCGGCAGGTAGAACCTGAAGGCCGCGTCCTCGAGGTCGGCCGCCGACTGTTCGATCTCGCCCGCTCGCGCCCGGTGTAATGCGTCCCACAGTCGCTCCGCCACAGCGGAATCGGCCGGGTGGTGGTCGTCCACGAGAGAGCTCGACGCCTCCCGGATTGCGTCGTCCGTCTCGCCGGGAGCATTGCACGGCGCCGCCGATGCGGTGTCCGGCACAGCAATGAGGTGGTACCGGCCGCTTCGCGCTGTGTCGCCGGTGAAGGTGGTGTGCGTGGTCGTCACGCCAGCATGGTCCGCGGCCGAGTCGAACAGCAGCTGAACACCAGAACCGACCGAGAGAACATCCATACCAAGGATTCGGCGGATTCAGACAGTCCCGCACGTCCCGCGGGAAGCATGCGGTGCGCTCCGCATCTGTTCCGGGGACTGTTCGATGAAACGCAGGTGGTGGCAGGTGATCGTGTGGGCCGGCTATCTGGTCAAGGTTCTCGACGCTCAGACCGCAACGCACGTTCACGGCTCGTTCACCAAGCGGGCTTAGGGTACAGCGACGCCCGCGGCTTGCGAGGTGGTGGTTCATCCGGTTCCAGACGGCCCCGGGGTGACGACACGAAGGGACGCTCGTCACCGTGCGGGCGGTGGTGACGATGGAGCCGGACGATCCGGTGCTGATCGCCAAAGCGCGGGGCCTGGCGAAGAAGCTGTTGCGTAAGGAACTGCCGGAACGGTGGCTGCACACCCAGGGGGTCGCCAGCCGTGCGGCGGAGTTCGCGACGACAGTGGCCCCCGAGGATCGATCGGTGTTGATCGCTGCGGCCTGGTTGCACGACATCGGCTACGCCTCCGCCGTCCAGGACACGGGCTTCCACCCCTTGGACGGCGGGTTGTACCTGCTAGAGGACGGTTGGGATGACCGATTGGCCGCCCTGGTCGCCCACCATTCCGGGGCCCGGTTCGTTCCGGTGGAACGAGGATTCGGACTGATGATGGCCGAGTTCGACTTCGAAGACGATGCGGTGTCCGACGCATTGACCTATGCGGACCAGACCGTCGGCCCGAACGGGCGCCGGATGACGGTCCCGTACCGCATCGCGGAGGCGATCACGCGTCACGGTCCGGACTCGCCCAATGCTCGGGCCCGCGTGGATCGGGTGCCCTACTTGTTGGCCGTCGCTGATCGGGTCGAACAACGCCTGGCCAACTCGCAGCCAGGGCGGACGAGTGGACGGTGATATGGCGGACGGTGATATGGCGGACAGCCTGGAGGACGGCCCGATCCCGGCGCGGGTAGGCTCTGTTACTCCGTTGTCAAGCGGCCCAATTCGTCTCGCGCCGTCCGCTCGACAAAGACGGGCACGAAGTCCCGGATCGGCCGGTTCGCGAATTCTTCGTGTGCATCCCTGACGATCTCGCGTACCCGATCCTCGGCCACATCGGGGAACCGGGCGACCATCCTCTCGACCACTTCCTCCAACGCACGCGCTTCGTGTTCCGCATTGTCAGTGTCCATCGCTGCATCTTGCCAGCCTCCGCTCGCGGTCTCCAGCCCGGAGCCACGCCGGCTGTGAAGATCTGCGACGGATACTGAGGGGTTGCGGTGCGTGCGTCCTGGCAACGTGATGCTTCGCCACCCTCGGAGGTGAGTCAGTTGAACAGGATCTTCCGGACAGTCAGGACAACAGGATTGCGGTTGTCGACGGTGACTTTGAGCCATTCGTCCACGGCGGTGGATCCTGTGATGGTGATCCGTAGGAGGTGGGGCGCGCGTTGCGTTCACTCCTCCGTAGAAGGCCATCCATGGCGACCCGGCTGCGAGAGGGTGGTGGTCCTGGTTGAACACATGGCTGTCGCCGTTGAACAGGTAGACAATCCGCGAATCCCAGTGACCTGAACCCGGCGGGCGTCGCGCGGCCGCCGATGTGCTGAGCTGCCGGACCCCCGCCGGACACAGAGGTTCATCGTCGTGTCATCTGGTAGGCACCGGGCCGTCGGGTGCCCTCCGCGACCGCCGTCCACCATCGGCACCATGACGACGTCCCGCTTCCTCGTCGGCATCAACCCCGACCAACGGATCCAGGAGCAGATGACCTCGACACACCCACGTTGGCGGCGACCCGGAAGGCCTCGCTCCGGACACTGCTCCCCCGATCGCGCACCCGGCCTCATTGACGGGCTCATCGGCCGGGTGCACAACGACTGGCCTGAGACAGCCTTTGTCCTTGCACTGCCGTCCGGGGAGGAGGTCTTCGTGCCACGGCATGCCGCCGGACCGCCCTGTGCCGCCGATCATTCCGGTTACTTCCGTCAATGCGTCCTTCCGTTTTGCGCCACGGACCCTACTCGCAGCGGGGGACGGTGTCGGATGAAACCACTTGCCGTCGACGAGCAACCGGCCTTGATGCCGTTTTACGAAATTGATCTTCGGTCGGGGATGCTCGTCATGGGCGCCGGTCCAGGACCGCACCGGGATCGAGCCTGCTAGTAGAGCGCTTTTCGTCACCGTCGTGACTGCGAGGTGCTGCCAGCCGGCCGGCGCGATCCGATAGGGGTCGCCCGGGTCGCTGGCTTCGTCCGCGCTGTCATTGATCGTCCCGCAGTTCCCGAGGGCGAGCCCGGAGTTCGGCCACCAGAAGGAGTGAGCATGGCGCCCAATCACCAAATTGACGAGCCTGCACGCTGGAAACTGGTCGAGGCAACCAACGGTTACGACTCCGACAACATGATGTATCACGACCTGAGACCGGTCTCCCCGGGCCCGCCACCGCGGAACCGAAGCGCCCGCCCAGGACAGGCTCTCACGCGATTCCTGTCGGCGCTTGTGGCACGGCGTCGACGCAAACAACCTGTTGGACATGCCGGGGCGGTCGGCTCGACCGTCTGATCCGACTGGAGGTGCATGGCATCGATCGGACGGGGTTCGTTGGGGCGCAATGGGAATCACACGCACCGACGTGGTGGCCTTTCCGGCCCCGTTCGGCCCGAGGAGCGCGAACACGGTCCCGGCGGCTGGATGCGCAGTTGTTGACTCGACGAGCTTCGGGTGAAGATCCCCGCTGAGCTCTGCGACCCTGGTCGCGGCCGCCGTCGACCAACCGTCCCACCCGCATCATCACGAGTATACGTACAGGGATACGCATAGTGCCCCAGGAGTTGCGTGATTCTTCGTGTGCAAGCCGGTGGAATCGACCATGGTGCTGGGCAAAACCGAGTTCATCGCTGCGCCGGGCCGCGACCGTAGATCGCCCAAGTCAACTGCTGCGACGACGAGCTGGTCGTCCTTCAACGGGCATGGAAGCTCAGGGGACCCTGATCGCGCCGCCAATTCTTTACCCTTTTGACACAGTCCCAGACCGGGACACCGCCACGGTTGGCGGTTTGATGGGGGAATGAGAGTTGACGCCGTCTTGCGAGCTCACAGACCGCTCGTCGTGGCCGCTTCCGCCGTCTTGCCGCTGGTGGCGTGCGGAATCTTGGCGCTGTTCCGTGACTCTGTCGCGAACACCAATGCCGCTCTCGGGCTGGTGCTGCTGGTCGTCGCCGCGGCGTCGAGCGGCATCAGGCTGGCCGGTATCGTGGCAGCACTCTCGAGCGCGGCGGGCTTCGACTACTTCCTCACCGAACCGTACAACACCCTGAACATCTCGGATCGCGCCGACATCGAGACCGCAGTGCTGCTCCTCCTTGTCGGTGCCGCGGTCACCGAGGTGGCCCTCTGGGGCCGTCGCGAACAGGCTCGGGCGAGCCAGGAGCAGGGGTACCTCGACGGCGTGCTGAGCACGGCTGCGACGGTCGCCGCCGGCCGGTCCTCGAGCCGCGAGCTGATCGACCAGGTCTGCCGCCAGATCGTCGAGATCCTGCAGATCGACGGCTGCAGCTTCGACCCGGGAACCCGGTCGGGCCTGCCCACCCTCGACCCCGGCGGTACCGTCGCTCGCCACGGACGCACGATCAACGTCGCTCGCCAGGGCCTGCCCGTCGACTCGAAGATCGCGCTGATGGTGCGGAGCGGTGGTATCACCTATGGCCACCTCCTGCTCACCGCTTCAACCCGGGTGGTCAGACCGTCGCTGGAACAACTCCGCGTCGCGGTCACACTTGCCAATCAAGTCGGGGCCGCCCTGGCGATGACCAACACCGGCCGGGCCAGGCCCGAGGACGAGTCCTGATCGAGGACCGGACGGTCGCCCGTTCGAGTTGACGACGATTTGCCTCCGCTCGCGGTCCCCGCGCCTCGCGGTCACCGGCTCCGTAGGTCGATGAATGGCGTGGCCCCGATGACCCTCGCTGCCCTTGGGTCTCGGGCGGACCCCTGTGGAAAGGTCGATCGCGGCTACTCGATGCATCACATCGCACCGATGACCCGCCGGATCGGGTGTGCAGCGCAGCGCCGGGCGCCGCTCAGCGCGGTCAGCGGCCCGTGCGCTCGTTCCGCACGGCGATCGTCAACAGATCGTTGCGTATCGTTGCGGTGGGGGCGTCCCGGACCAGGCGTTGCAACTCCCGACACGCGATTGCCCGCCGGAGGCGTTGTCGCAGACCGATTCTCCCGACTCGCGCGTCGGAGTTGGGGTGCATTTCGATCCGGATCTTCGGTGCGGTCATTGGCGCTGATGATTGCTGCTCACCGGCCAGCTCGGACGAATCGAACAGCACCTGCTGAACGGGCAAGGCGTCGATCTGTGGGTCGTTCATGGTGGCGGGTCTCCTGGATGTCCCATTGTCCCATTGCTCAGCGGCGTGCCGAGGTTTGACGCCTTGGGTGTCGATGTGGGTCTGACGGCGCGCGCCTCAGTCCGCGGGGGGCTTGGCCGCGCGGAACAGGTCGGCGGGGGTGATGACGCCGACCAGGGTGTGGCCGTCGACGACGGGCAGCCAGTCGATGTTCTTGTCGAGCATCAGGGCGACGATGTCGGCGATATCCGCTCCGGGGGTCATGGTTCCGACGGGCGTGATCATGAGGTCACGGACGGGCGTGATCATGAGGTCACGGACGGGCGGGCACGGCGCGCCGGTGAGTCGACGATGCGTCGTCCGTCGCGTTCCGGTGCTGGCGGCCGTGGACAGGTCGATCGCGGTGACGATGCCGATCAGGTTGCCGTCTTTGTCCGTCACGGGCGCCGCGGTGAAGCCGCGGCTGTTCAAGCAATGGGCTGCGACGCCGGCGGGTGTGTGGGGCTCGAAGGCGTGCACCGTTCCGGTCATCACCTCTCTGGCTTTCATGCTGACCTTCCAGCGCTGGTTGATGGTGTGACCGACCGGAACTATCTGACAGATGCCGTGCGCAGCCGGTTTTCAGATGGCCGCCCCCCGTACACGCACATGGCATCCCGGCGTTGGCTGCCCGGCGGCGCCGTCACCGAGCATCCTCCAGCTCGATCGGGGCTGGCCTGGGTCGGCATCCCGCCCTGGATCACCCTGCGGGAGCCGATGTCCGGAACGCGGCCAGAGCCACTGCCCCCACATACAGAGCCACTGGCCCCCACATACGGCGATCACTCGGGAGACCAGTCCGGTGCTGTTGTTCGGGTGAACGTGCTCCCCGGGGGCGGTCCGGTGTACTGATGCCGTCGGCCTGCCGGGCATCGGTGGCCATCATCTGACGGGTCCGTGCGGAAACCATGTCACCCACCTCACGGTCGGGCGTCGGCCGCTGAACAGCGATGGGGTGGCTACCTCCGAGGAACTCGTGTTCTGTTGTTGTTCTCCTCCCGCCCCTTCCGGAATCCCCGGCGGGTTCACCGCTTTCAGTGCCGAAGTCGCATCGGCATCGACGGCCAGGTGGCCGACGAAATACCCCCGGGGCCCGCGGCGTCTGGGTCGGTTTGTCGGTGACTTCGGGCGCGCGCGAGGTCGTCGCACGCCGCGCCTCCCTGCACCTAATCGGCTGTTCGAAATGCGCGGGCCCGATGGGATCAATAGGCCGGTGGCGTCGTGCTTGCTATTTCCGCCGGGGGCGGCCGGATTACCTTTGAAGCGTCGGCCAGAATACGCGAGTGCTGGTCGCGCAGAGAAAGCTGTCGGACCGTGCCGTGGTTTCCCGTTTCTCGCGTCGTCCGATAACAACGTTGCCCGGCCAAAGGAGGAATCACCGTGCTGCCAGTCCGTAAAGAGATCGGAGGCACTTCGGTGTCCCTTCCGACGGAGTGTGCCGGCGGGCCGGCCCATCTCGAACGCACCTGCAAGCCAAGCGTGATCAGCTCATCAGCACGACCGCGGCCCCTGCCACGGTCGCGAGTCCGGCGATGAGTACCATGACACCGATCATCACCGCCCCCTGCATCGCCACGGTCGAACCGGCGACGAGCAGCAGGATGCCGAGGAACCAAAATGCGCCCGCCGAAAAGGCACGGCGATGCCCGGGAGGATTCTCGCCCGCCGGCGATCGGTATCTGGAATAGTCACCCAAACTGCGCTCGGTCACATCGCGTTGATACAGTCCATACTCAGGCGGTCTCATTCTCGCGTCCCTCGGTGCGCAATACCTCGTCGAGCGTGCATGGATGGTGTGGCGGTCGACCGGCGCTGATGTGCGATGCCGTTTCCGCATCGCGGACCTTGCCGTATTCAGTTGTCGCCGGGTGGTACCCAATAAAGGAGGGGGTTGACATTCATCGAACACATCTCCATTCTGCCCGCCCCACCGGAGATCGGTGGCTGATCGGGCGCTAAAAGAACGTCAATATTTCCGGCGGCTGGGGGTTTGCGGGCGTGCCGGGTCAGCACTTCGGGACGCATGTTCGGACGGCGCGTCCCGTGGTGCGGGGTGGTCGCAGCCATCAGTGGATGGGTGGGTTGGCCGCGCGGAACAGCTCCGCTGGGGTGATGACGCCGACGATGGTGTGGCCGTCGACTATGGGGAGCCAGTCGATGTTCTTGTCGAGCATCATGTCGACGATATGGGTGATGTCCGCTCCGGAGGTCATGGACTCGACGGGTGTGATCATCAGGTCGCGGACACTGGGGGGCGCGGGGTGCCGGTGAAGTCGACGGCGCTGTCTCCGGCGCATTGCGGTGCCGGTGGCGGTCGCCAGGTCGGTGGCGGTGACGATGCCGATCAGGTTTCCGTTCGCGCTGGTGACCGGCGCCGCGGTATAGCCGTGACTGGTGAGGTATTCGGCTGCGGTGCCGACCGGCGTGTCGGGCGTGAAGGCGTGCACCGTGCCCGTCATCACCTCTCTGGCTTTCATGCTGACCTTCGGGTGGCCACGGGTTGATGGTGTAGCGACCCGCGGAATCCCGCGAGATACCCTGTGCAGCAGCTTCTTCCAGAGTTGTGGGTCTGGTTGTTGGAGGCGATGGTCCGGTCCGGTTGCATGATCATTCTCGTTTGTCGGTGGAAGTGATCCAGGGGCGAGCCCCTCAGGACCCCGGTTGCGTTGACGGTTCGGATCCCGAGGCGTGGCGGTATAAGTCCGTGTTCATGGCAGGAAGCGTTCATGGCAGGAAGCGTTCAAGGGAGGAAGCGGTAACCCAGGCCCGGTTCGGTGATGAGGTAGCGGGGGTGAGCGGGGTCGGGTTCGAGTTTGCGGCGCAGTTGCGCGAGGTAAACCCGCAGGTAATGGGTGTGTTCCACGGACGCCGGGCCCCAGATGTCGGTGAGGATCTGTTTCTGGGTGACCAGCTTTCCGCTCTGCCGGACCAGCATTTCCAGCAGCGACCATTCGGTGGGGGTGAGCCGAACGGTCCTGCCTTTGCGGTCGACGCGGTGCGCGCCGAGGTCGATCGTGAAGTCCGGGGTGGTGACGGAGGCGTCCGTTTCCGCGGTGAGGGCCGGGGTGCCGCGGCGGACGGAGGCGCGGATGCGGGCGAGGAGTTCGTTCACGGCGAATGGTTTGGTGACGTAGTCGTCGGCGCCGGCGTCCAGCGCCTCGACTTTCTCGGCGGAGGTCGACCGTGCGGACAGGACGATGACGGGCACCGCGGACGAGCAGCGGATGTCAGTGAGGACCTCGATGCCGTCCAGGTCCGGGAGCCCCAGGTCCAGCACGACGACGGCGGGATGGGTGCGACCAACCTCGGTAAGCGCGGTCCGCCCGTCGTGCGCGAGGGTGACCTGATACCCGTGGGCCCGCAGGTTGATCGCCAGCGCGCGCGCCAGCGGACGATCGTCGTCGACCACCATCACCCTGGTCATCTCGCGTCCGTGGCGGAGCTGCTGGTGGTTGGTACCGCTTCGTGGCCGTTCTGCGCGGGGCTGGTCGGGTGCCGCGAAGTGGCGGGGGTGGCGGGGGTGGGGGTTTCCGGCTTCGTCGGGGTGTCGGCGACGGGCACGGTGACGATCATGGTGAGCCCACCGCCTGGGGTGTCGTCGACCTCGATGGATGCACCGATGGCCTCGGCAAGACCTCGGGCGACGGCCAGCCCGAGGCCCACGCCGGACCGGCCGGGGATGTCACCCAGCCGCTGGAAGGGGGCGAACATCAGGTCGCGGTCGAGCAGGGGGACGCCGGGGCCGTGGTCGACGATGCGGATCTGCACCCGACGGCCCTGGTCGTCGGTGACTTCGCCCGCCAGCAGTCGCACGTGCCGGTCGTCGGGGGAGTACCGGACCGCGTTGGCGGTGATGTTGGCGATGACCCGTTCCAGCAGGCCGGCGTCGGTGTCTATGAGCGGCAGGTCGTCGGGGATGCTGTCGCGGACCCGGTCGCCGGGGACGCCGATCAGCGCCCGGTGAACGACCTCGTCCACCGAGACGGGTCGCCGGACCGGGGTGACCACACCGGTCTCGAGGCGGGACAGGTCGAGCAGGTTGGCCAGCAGGTCGTCCAGCTGGTCGGCTGCGGCGGCGGTCGCGGCGAGCAATTCGGTCTGGTCGGTTTCGGTCCAGGTGATACTGCGGTCGCGGAGGCTGGAGATGGACGCCTTGATGGTGGACAGCGGGGTGCGCAGGTCGTGGGACAGGGCGGCCAGGACGGCGGTCCGGACCCGGTCCCCCTCCCGTAGTCGTTCGGTTTGTTCGGCCTGGTGGGTGAGCCGGTCCCGTTCCACGGCGAGGACGGCCTGAGCGGCGAACACCTCGACGAGTCGTCGGTCGGAGGGTGGCAGCGGCCGCCCGTACAAGGCCAGCACCCACCCCGATTCCGGCGGTCCGGCGGGGACGACCACATCCGCGCCGTCGGGGTTCACGGCGTGCCCCAGTTCGGCAGGGAGAGCGGCCGGGACCGGCGCCTCCGACGCGGATGACGAGGTGCCGGGTTCGCGCTCGTCCGCGGGGCGCGTCTGCCCGGCGTGGTTGGCGGGTGTGCCGGCCGCGCCGATGAGCTGGTAGGTGTTCGGCAATGAGGGATCCTTGGCCAGCAGAGCGACCGAGGTCATGGCAAAGCCGAGGCGAGCCTGTTCCAGCACGGCGTGCACCGGGTTGGGGGAGTTGACGACGCTGGTGGCCGCGGCAGCGACCAGTTGCGCCTCGGCCTTGCCCCGGGTGGCCTGCCGGGCGCGGACCGCGCTGCGGTCGACGATCGAAGCGACGGTGACCCCGACGATGATGAATACCACTAGGGCGAACACATTGCCGGGTGCGGTGATGGTCAACGAGCCGATGGGCGGGGTGTAGAGGTAGTTGGCCAGCAGCCCGGCGATCACCGCGGCGGCAGCGGCGGGAGCGACGCCGCCGATGAGGGCGTTCCCTATGACACCGAGCAGGAAGATCAGCAGCACCGTGCTCAGCGCCAGCCCGTCGCGCCAGGGCAGCAACGCGGCCGCCAGGGCGCAGGGAATGGCGACCGCAGCGATCCAGGCCACCAGCCGCCGGGGACGCGGCCCGGCCTGG
>DASQFG010000633.1:0-3437 GCA_035633315.1 Nakamurella sp.
CATCGCGAGCCGCCCGATGCGACCCGATCAACAGGGTGCGGTCGGCGGGGGGCAGCCGATCCAGAGCATCGCCGCACGCCGCCAGCAGATCGGGAACGGTGCGAGCGATGGCCGTCGCGGTGCCCTCGACGAGAAATGGCGCGCCCGGGCACACGGCGACTCCGACGATCACAAGGTCAGGCTAATCGGCCTGTTTGGCGGCCCCGCGCTCGCGCACCCGTTCATGATCATCGGTCGCCGTCGACCCGGCCTCGCCACGGAGCGGGTCGGCGGGCACACTGGACGTGACGTCGGCCGGGCCGGCGGGCATGCAAAGGGGGCGCCGCAGGGTGCCCGGGAGTTGGAACGCTCCCACGCCGAGCAGTAGGAAGGTCCGCCGCCGATGTCGCAGGACACGAATTCCCGCTTCGAATCCGAGCCCCGTGCCACGGAGGCGACCAGCGAGCCCACCGCGGCGCGGATCCCATCGGGGGGCGACCCCGCAGGCATCGCGGCTGTGGCGCCGGATCCAACGGCGGCGGCGGTCGAGGCCGTCAGGGCCGTTGAAGGCGGTGTCAGTCCGGCGGCACACGCCGACCTCCCGGCGGCACACGCCGACGTCGCGACCCCACACGCCGACGTCGCGGAAGAGCCGGGGCCTGGTGTTGCTGGCACCGTTGTCCCGGAAACGGCCGACGCCGAAGCACGAACTCCGGCAGTGCCGGCCGACCTGACGGTCCCGGAGCCACCGAGTTCTCCCGACATCCCCACCCCGCATCCGGACGCGCCCGAGCCGACGACCGACGTGCCTGGGGTGCCGGACGCGCCGGACATTCCCGGGGTGGCCGCGCCGCCGCATGTTCCGGATGCGCCCGCGCTGTCGGCGTCCGAGAACGCGATCGCCGCGCCCACCGTTCCCGACATCGCCGAGCCGGCGAGCCTGTCCCAAGTGCTGGTCGACTCGACGCCATCGGACGAGGCGGAGGCCTGCGCGCCCGAGGTGACGCCGGCGGGGTCGACCTCCGCGACGCTCCCGGAGGAGCCTTCGAACGCACCCGACGGGTCGACCAGGACAAGCGGCGAACCCGACGCCGAGCCATCGACCACGACACCGCCGCCGGGACCTGTTCCGATGCCGACGGTGGCACCGGTCCGCCCGGCCGTCCCGATGCCGAGTCCGGGCCCGGTTCATCCCCCGGCACCGATGCCGCGGGTCGCGCCGTCGGACACCCCGGGCCAGGCTGCGGCCGACCCGGCCGACGATCTTCCCGCTCCGGAGACGACGGTCGTCGACGAAGGCGGGACTGCACTCGACGCCCCCGAACCGGCTGCCGCCGTTGAGCCCGAGCCGCCGCGAGGCCTCACCGCCCCTGACGCAGAGCCGGCCCCCGCCGCAGAGCCGGCCCCCGACGCCGAGCCGGCCCCCGACGCCGAGCCGGCGGCCGCGGCTCCGGACGTCGAGACGTCGCTCGAGACCACCGATCTCGTGCCCGCGCCCGGGAAGACGACCGAACGCAAGCCAGCCGACGAACCGGTCAGCGCCGAAACACCCAGCGCCGAAACACCCAGCGCCGAAACACCCGACACCCGGACTCCCGGCACCGAAACGGGTGTCACCGAAGCACCGGACACCGAAACAGCCGACGCCCCAGCGCCCAGCTCCGAAACACCCGCCTCCGCGGACCCGCCGTCCGCCGACCCGCGCTCCCGCTCGGCAAGCTCACCCGCCAAGCCCCGCCCGGCGGGCCAGCGACCGGGCGGCCGGCCGAATGTGAAGCCCGGAGGGCGCCAAGCAGGGCGGCCAAGCCCGGTGCCGTCGTCACCACAATTCGGGACGATGGTGGAGCCGATCATCGAACCCGTCGACCCGCACCAGTGGGGCCGGATCGACGATGACTGCATCGTGTACGTCACCACCGCTGCCGGCGAGCGGGCCATCGGTAACTGGCAAGCCGGCGACGTCGAGGCCGGGCTGGCCCATTTCGGCCGCCGGTACGACGACTTCGCCACCGAGATCGCCTTGCTGGAAGCACGTCTCGCCTCGGGTACCGGGGATCCGAAGGCCACCAAGCACCAGGCGATCGCGTTGCGCGAATCGGTGGACACGCTCCCGGCCATCGGCGACCTGGACGGCGCCGCGGCCCGACTGGAGATCGTCATCGGCGCCGCCGATGCCGCCATCGCCGGAGCCTCGCACGCGCGGACGGCCGCACGCGCCGCGGCCATCAAGGCCAAGGAAGCGCTGTGCGTGGAGGCCGAGGAACTCGCCGAATCGACGCAGTGGAAGGCGACCGGCGACCGGCTGAAGGCGATCGTCGAGGAGTGGCGCGGCATCCGCGGGATCGACCGGAAAGCCGACGACGCGCTGTGGAAGCGGTTCGCCAAGGCCCGCGACACCTTCACCCGTCACCGCGGTTCGCACTTCGCCGAACTGGACAAGCAGCGAGGCGCCGCCAAGGAGGCGAAGGAGGCGCTGATCGCCAAGGCCGAAACGCTCTCCGACGCCACCGACTGGGGCGAGACGGCGGCGGCCTACCGGGAACTGATGACCGAGTGGAAAGCGGCTGGGCGCGCTCCGCGCGACGTCGAAGACGCGCTGTGGGCGCGATTCCGGGCTGCTCAGGAGAAATTCTTCTCCCACCGGAACAAGACCTTCTCTGATCGTGACGCCGAATTCGAGGCGAACGCGCGAGTGAAGGAGAACCTGCTGGCGGAAGCCGAGAAGATCGATCCTTCAGCAGGTATCGATCAGGCAAAGGCGGCATTGCGGTCGATCCAGGAACGGTGGGAGGCTGCCGGAAAGGTGCCGCGCGAGCGCATTCGGGAATTCGATTCCCGATTGCGGGCGGTCGAGGACAAGGTCAAGTCGGCCGACGAACGGCACTGGCGGCGGACCGACCCCGAGGCTGAGGCGCGGGTCCAGCAGTTCCAGAGCCGGGCGGAGTCCTACCGTGCGCAGGCCGCCAAGGCCAGGGCCGCCGGTGACGAGCGCAAGGCCCGGCAGGCCGAGGCACAGGCGGAGCAGTGGGAGGAGTGGCTCAAGACGGCCCGCGGCGCGGTCGACCGCTGACCGACCGACCACCCCAGCGACGCCCAACCAGCGCTGACGCCTACCCGATCGGGGCGAAGGAGCACGCTGTCTCTGGTGCGGCCGCGGGTCGCGGCGGCCGGCCGATACCGGGCAGGCCGAGCCCGACGCCCGGGGTGCGGACCGCAACCCCGGCCTCCGACCGATCGCCGGCCAGGGTGCGCCGGTGCGACAACAGGTCGCCGTCGGCGAGCAGGTGGTGCGGCGCGCCGTAGGTCACCCGGGTCGTCACCACATCCCCCGGCCGGATCGCCCGGTCGATCGCGGGCCCTGCCGGCGCGAAGTGCACCAGCCGGCCGTCCCTGGCCCGGCCGCTCATCCGCCCGCTGTCGCCGTCCTTGTGCCCCTCCCCCGAGGCCACCAGCACCTC
>DASQFG010000634.1:0-2157 GCA_035633315.1 Nakamurella sp.
CCGAGCACCGCGCCAACAGCAATGCCATCACCATGCTGACCGCGTCGCTCGCTGATCCGACGGGCTACGGCCGGGTCGTCCGTGCCTCTGACGGCCACATCACCGAGATCGTGGAACAGAAGGATGCGGACGCGGAGCAGCTGGCGATCCGGGAGGTCAACTCCGGGGTCTACGCCTTTGACGCGGACGTACTCGTCGACGCGCTCGGCCGCTTGTCCAGCGCCAATGCCGCGGGCGAGCAGTACCTGACCGACGTGGTGGGCATCGCGCGGAGGGACGGCCGTCGGGTCGGCGCCGTCCAGGTCCCGGACGCGATCGAGACCGAGGGTGTCAACGATCGGGTGCAGTTGGCCGCACTGGCGAAGGAGCTCAACGCCCGACTCGTCCGCCGAGCCCAGCTCGCCGGCGTCACCGTGCACGACCCTGCCACCACATGGCTGCACGCCGACGTCACGATCGGGCCGGACACCGAGATATTCCCGGGCACCCAGCTGCAGGCCGGGACCAGCATCGGATCAGGAAGTTCCATCGGCCCGGACACCACGCTGATCGCCTGCACCGTCGGTGACGAGGCTTCCGTGGTGCGCTCGCACTGCCAGGGCGCCACCATCGGCGCCAAGGCCAGCGTCGGGCCGTTCAGCTACCTCCGCCCCGGTGCGGTGCTGGAGGAAGGCAGCAAGGTCGGCGCCTTCGTCGAGCTGAAGAACTCCACCGTCGGGCCCGGTTCCAAGGTCCCGCATCTGTCCTACGTCGGGGACACCACGATCGGCACGAAGACCAACATCGGCGCCGGGACGATCACCGCGAACTACGACGGCGACCACAAATTCCCCACGGTCGTCGGGGACCACGCGTTCGTCGGCAGCAACTCCACACTGGTCGCCCCGATCACCGTGCACGACGGCGCCTATGTCGCCGCGGGCTCCACGGTCACCACTGATGTCGGTCCTGGCGATCTCGCGGTGGCCCGGGGGCGGCAGCACGCGGTGGAGGGTTGGACCCTGCGACGGCGCGCTGGCTCCCCGTCGGCGGCCGCAGCCCAGGCGGCCAGCAGCACCGGCGATGACGCGCAACCGGACAATGCGTCAACCACCGCATTGCTGAACGAGACAGTCCCACCGAACGGCGGCTCCGGGAACTCAGCTACTGCGCAAGGAGATCAGCCGGCGTGAATGCCATCTCGATCAACACCCGCAAGAGCATGATGCTCTTCTCGGGCCGTGCCTACCCTGAGTTGGCCGAAGAGGTGGGCAAGTACCTCGACGTGACGGTGACGCCGCAGTCGGCCTACGACTTCGCCAATGGGGAGATCTTCGTCCGGTTCGAGGAGTCGGTCCGCGGTTCCGATGCGTTTCTGGTGCAGTCCTGCGGCGTGCCGATCAACACCTGGGTGATGGAAACGCTGATCATGATCGATGCGCTGAAGCGCGCCTCGGCCAAGCGCATCACGGTGGTCCTGCCCTTCTACCCGTACGCGCGCCAGGACAAGAAACACCGGGGCCGCGAGCCGATCTCCGCCCGGCTGATCGCCGACCTGATCAAGACCGCCGGTGCCCAGCGGCTGATGACGGTCGACCTGCACACCGACCAGATCCAGGGTTTCTTCGACGGCCCGGTGGACCACTTGTTCGCCCAGCCGCTGCTGACCAGCTACATCGCCGAGCGCTACATCGGCGACAACCTGACCGTGGTCTCCCCCGATTCCGGTCGGGTGCGCACCGCGGAACGCTGGGCGGACCGGCTGGCGGGCGCGCCGATCGCCTTCATCCACAAGACCCGCGACCCGCACAAACCCAATCAGGTGGTCGCCAACCGGGTGGTCGGTGACGTGTACGGCCGCACCTGCATCGTGGTCGACGACATGATCGACACCGGCGGCACGATCGTGAAGGCGGTCCGCCAGGTGCTGGACGCCGGCGCGGAGAAGGTCGTTGTCGCCGCCACCCACGGAGTGCTGTCCGATCCCGCCGCCGAGCGGCTGGCCAGCAGCGGGGCCTGTGAGGTAGTGCTGACCAACACACTGTCGATCCCACCGGAGCACCAGTTCGAGAACCTCACCGTGCTGTCGATCGCGCCGCTGGTCGCCAAGGCGATCCACGAGGTCTTCGAGGACGGCTCGGTCACCTCACTCTTCGACGAGTGACGGTCAGGCGACTT
>DASQFG010000635.1:0-6409 GCA_035633315.1 Nakamurella sp.
CTGGTGCTGGCCGCGACCTTCGCGGCGCTGGCCGTCATCCCGATCCTGTTCCTGGCACAGATCGCCTTCATCGTGGCGTTCGGCGTGCTGCTGGACACCTTCATCGTGCGCACCCTGCTGGTGCCCGCGCTGGCCATCGACATGGGTTGGTTCACCTGGTGGCCGATCCGGCCGAAGCCGACCAAGAGCCAGCTGGCGCACCGCGGGCCGTCCAAGGTGATGACCCGGGTCTAGCTCGCCGTGCTCACCGCGGATGATCGGGCCGGATAGAACGACCCGATCATCCGCAATCCGGCCGAACCCGCACCAGCAATCACACGTCGTCCAGGGTGATCAGCCCGTCCTGCAGTGCCCGCGCGACCAATGCGGCCTTCGTGGTGGCCGGCCGTCCCACCGCGGCGTACTTCGTGCGCACCCGGGCCAGATGGGTGTTCACCGTGGCGGTGCTGATGTACAGCGCGCTCGCGACCAGGTTCTTGGAGTCGGTGCGGAACCAGTGCAGCAGCACCTCCTGCTCCCTGGGCGAGAGCACCGGCCGTTCCTCGCGCCGGTCGTCCGCCATTGCGCCGGCCATCGTCGGTCCGAGATAGGGAGTGTTGGCCGTCGCGGCCCGGATCGCCGCGACCAGATGACGCTTGCCCTCTGACTTGGTCAGGAAGCACGCCGCCCCGTAGTCCAGGCAGGTCAGCACCGTGGCAGCGTCCGTGCTCATGGTGTAAACCACCACCCGGAGCCCGGCGGCCACGAAGCGCCGCAGGACGTCCAGCCCGGACCGGCTTTCCTGGAACTGCAGGTCGAGCACGATCACATCGACGCCGGTCAGTGCGGCGGGATCGAGCTCGGCGGGATCGGTGTAGGAACCGGCGACGGTGATCGGTGGGTCCGCGTCGCGGCACCAGGCCTCGATCCCGGCGTGCACCACGTCGTGGTCGTCGACGATGGCCACGGTGATGGGCGTGATGGGCGTGATCGGCGCTGTCACGGTTTGGCCTCCTCGGATCGGGTCCAGGTGGACTGGGTCCAGGTGACTTCCGGCGCTGTCGTCGTGCTGGTCTGCACATGCCACCGGGCGCCGTCCGGTTGCACCAGGCCCGGCGGCCCATCCGTGACGACGCTCACCGACACGGACCCAGCGTCGGCGATGATCACCACCCGCGCCGAGGAATTGGCGCTGGCGAGTGTCGACATCGGCGTCTCCAGCAGGGCGCGACGCAGCGCCACGGGCAGCGCCGGGACCTGCCCGCGGGTTTCCAGCACGACCGCGACACCGAGTCGCTCGACGGTCTGGATGGATGCCCGGACCTCGTGCAGCATCGGGTCGTCCACGGCATCGATCTCGGCGAACAGCCGCCGCATCCGCGCCGACTCCACCCGGGCGGCGGTGCGTACCCGGGGGTCCTGCGGGTCGGCGCTGCCGTCGGCCAGGGCCCGCAGCAGCGGCACGATGGTCGACTCGATCGCGCTGGACCGCTGCGTTCGATCGGCCGCCAGCTGGGTGGCCGTGGCGTCCCGCGCGTCGAGTTCCTGCCTGACCTGCTGGTCGCGTTCGGCCGCGGTCGCGATCCGTTCCAACTGACGGTAGAACAGCGCGCCGGCGATCTGGAACACCGAGATGCCGACCGCGTTGGAACCGAACCGGATCAGGGTGTCCACGTCCAACAGACCGGCAGAGACCAGACAGATGAAACCGATCAGCACGTTGGCCACCTGCACGCCGACCATGAAGAACACCCGCTGGCCGAGCAGCACGGCCAGCGCCACAAAGCCGAGTGGGCCGGGCGACCAGTCCGGGATCGAGGCGATCTGGTCGGGCGGCAGCGCGGCGCGCAGCAGTGCCGAGGCGCCGAGCATGGCCGCGATCCAGGCCGCGGCCAGCACCCGCCATTGGGTGCCGCGGACGATGCGCAGCGCGGACGCGCCGGTGGCGGCCAGGAACACCGCGAGGCAGAGCAGGTTCAGTGGCAGGCCGGCCGGGTTGCCGACGGCGGCGAACGGGAAGGTGGACAGCGTGTTCACCACGGCGACCAGACAGACGCCGATGCCGAATGCGGTCAGGTACCAGCGGTGCCCCCGTTCGGCTGTCATGACGACCGCCAGCGCAACACGACGACCGTCCCCTGGCCGGGTGTCGAGCTGATGTCGACGTGCCCGCCGACCCGTTCCATCCGGGCGATCACCGACTCGCTCAACCCGCGCCCGGCGTCCACCGGACTGAACCCGGCCCCGTGATCGCTGATCGCCACCTCGAATCCGCCCTCGACGGTCCGTGCCGCCACGGTCGCCGCGTCGACGCCTGCGTGCCGTTCGACGTTGGTGAGCGCTTCACCCACCGCCCGTGCAGTGGCCAGCGCGACGGTCTCCGGCGCCTGCGGCGCGCCCGTGATCCGGAGATCCACCCGCAGCGGCGAATCACCGACCACCCGCTGCAGGTCGTCCGCCAGACCGGAGATGCCACTGGAGAAGTCGCCGGAGGCACCGAGGGTGAGCAGGTCGCGGTTGGCCTGCCGGCGGATGCGCTCATCGGCGCTGGGCGGCACACCTTCCCCGACCATCAGCAGGGTCGAGGCTGCGGTGTCGTGCAGCACGGCCCAATGCTCTCGCTCGGCGGTGCGGCGCGCGGTGGCGACCTCCAGCGCCACCGCGGTCGATCGCCGGGCCGTCGCGGCCCGGTCCGCTGACCGGGCCGCCGGGATGACCAGTTCGCGCAGCGCACGGGACACCGCCGCCTGGACCGGCAGCAGGTAGAACGCCGGCGTCGACCAGGGCGGCCCGACCCCGTCGACGAACGACGCGCCAGCCAGATAGCTGAGGATCACCAGCGTGCAGAGCAGAGCGGCGATTGCCCGCCTGGGCCGCCAGGCGAACGTCAGGCTGGCCGGATTGCAGGTGTTGAGCCCGAAGCCGGTCTGGGTCAGCACCGCGGTGGGAGTGCTGGTCAGGGATTGCGTGAGACCGACACCGCACACCAGGATTGCGTCCAGGACGAGCAGCAACGTGGTGGTGGGGCGGCGCCGCTGGGTCAAACGGAGGACCGCCCAGCCCAGCACCAGCACGCAGATCGGCACCTGCCAGCTGGACACCCGGGGGCTGAGCAGGCAGAAGACGGCGGCAGCCAGCGCGGTGATCCAGCGGATAGTCACCGCATAGCGGTCGATCAATCGGAGGGTTCGCGACTCCGCTGAGGTGATCTGCGCTGAGGTGATCTGCGCTGGGGTGATCTGCGCTGAAATGATCTTCACTGACGCGACTTGCGGGCTCACATTCACGCTCCGGCCCCCCGGTGTCTGGTTTGTCGTTCGAACGGATGATATTCACGTCGGCGCCCGATCCCTAATATGCGGAGCGCAGCTGGATTCTTCATGCCGCCACCGACGAGGCCATGGCCCAGGGGGGTGTTGTCGGCGATCGGTAGCCAGCCGCGCCCCGGTCGTGGTTCCGGCCGGCCCTTCCCGGCCGGAGCCACGATCGCGGGCGGGCCGCCGGCATCGTTCACACTGGTCCCATGACCTCTACCGCCGAGCGGCTGTCGACGATGGCGTCCTCCGTTCTCGGCGGCGAGCTGCCGATCCGCATCAGGGCCTGGGACGGTTCTATCAGCGGTGCCGCGGACGGGCCCGTTCTGGTGATCAACAACCGCAGGGCGCTGCGCCGACTGGTCTATTCACCGGGCGAGCTGGGCCTGGCCGAGGCGTACATCAGCGGCGACGTCGACGTCGAGGGCGACCTGGCAGACGGCCTGTCGACCGTCTGGGCGGCCAACCACAGCGGCCGGCTCGCCCGGCCGAAGCTCGGGCTCACCGACTACCCCCGGCTGGCGGTGGGCGCGGTCCGGCTGGGGGCGCTCGGCCGGCGTCCACCGGCGCCGGGGCAGGCCGCGTCGTTGCGCGGACGCCGTCATTCCCGCGCCCGCGACCGCGCCGCCATCGCCCACCATTACGACTTGTCCAACGAGTTCTACGAGTTGCTGCTCGACGAGTCGATGGCCTACTCGTGCGCGTATTTCGTCGACGGCCCGAGCGGCCCGCTCGCCGATGCGCAGCGCGCCAAGCTCGACCTGATCTGCCGCAAACTTGGCCTGGCCCAGGGCAAACGGCATCTGGACATCGGCTGCGGCTGGGGCTCGCTGCTATGCCACGCGGCGCAGCACTACGGCACCGTGTCCACCGGCGTCACCCTGTCCCGCGCGCAGTACGAGTTCGTCAGCAAGCGGATCGCGGACGCCGGGCTGGGCGACCGGGCCAGTGTGCGGCTGGCCGATTACCGGGAGATCGCCACCTCCGCGGCCGACCAGGACGCCTACGATGCGGTCTCCACCATCGAGATGGGCGAGCACGTCGGGGACGCCGAGTACCCGGCATTCGCCCGGATCCTGCATGACGTGCTCCGGCCGGGCGGCCGGGCCATGGTCCAGCAGATGTCCCGGGGGGCGGTGGCCGCCGGTGGAGGGGCGTTCATCGAGACCTACATCGCACCGGACATGCACATGAAACCCGTGGGCACCACGGTGTCGCTGATCGCCGACGCCGGCCTGGAGGTGCGCGACGTGCACGCGTTACGCGAGCACTACCAGTGGACCGCGCAGGCCTGGTTGCGCACGCTGGAAAGCCGGTGGGACGACGCCGTCGCGATGATCGGTGAGGTCGGGGCCAGGGTGTGGCGGCTGTACCTGGTCGGCGGCGGGTTGGCGTTCGCGGAGAACCGGATGGGCGTCGACCAGATTCTCGCGGTCCGGCCGGACGAGTCCGGTGAAAGCCAAATGGAGCCGACCCGGCGCGGCTGGGAGGGCTGAACCAGGGCCAGGCGCGCGCACAATGGCGTCATGAACTTCCCCACAGGCGTGTTCCTGGCGGTGCTGTGCTGCACGCTGGCCGCGGTTGCGCTGGTGATGGTGGTGTCGTTCGCGGTCGGCAAGTCCACCGGCAAGTACTCGATCATCGATGCGATCTGGGGCCCCGGTTTCGCGGTCATCGCGGTGGTGGCGTTCCTGGTCTCGCTGGGCAACGGCGATCCGACCTTGCGGTGGCTGTTGCTGGGCATGGTGGTCGTCTGGGGGCTGCGGCTCGGCGGCTACATCCTGTTCCGGAACAAAGGCCTGCCCGAGGATCCGCGCTACGAGGAAATGCTGGCCGACGCCAACGGGCCCGGGGTCATCGTCCGGAAGGTGCAGGTCCCGCAGGGCCTGACCATGTGGTTCGTCTCGCTGCCTGTCCAGTTGGCCATGGTGCTGCCGGGCCCGGCGGGCTGGGTGATCTGGCTGGGGCTGGTCGTGTACCTGGTCGGTCTGTTCTTCGAAGCGGTGGGCGACGGTCAGCTGGCCGCGTTCAAGAAGGACCCGGCCAACAAGGGCAAGCTGATGGATCGTGGCCTGTGGCGGTACACCCGGCACCCCAACTACTTCGGTGACGCCTGCGTCTGGGTCGGCATCTTCCTGACGGTGTCCTGGACCTGGGTGGGTTGGCTGACGATCCTGTCGCCGGTGCTGATGATCTGGCTGCTGACGGCCAAGACCGGAAAGGCGCTGACCGAAAAGCGGATGTCGTCGTCCAGGCCGGGCTACGCCGACTACGTCGCGCGGACGTCGGGGTTCTTCCCGCTTCCGCCGAAGAAACTGCCGTCCACCCGGTAGCTGTCCGGTGCGGCGGTCAGCGGCCGCCTGCGCCGTCGGCGAACACGACCGCGATCTGCGCCTGGTCCGGACCACTGACCAGACGGACGTTCTCGGGCAGCGGTTCGAGGAGGTCCACCCGGACCGGGTGCGACAACCAGAGCGTGCCGCCCGGTGTGATCAGCAGCTTCTGCGCGACCGACTTGGGGCGCTCATCGATTCTCTCGCCGCAACGTAGCGCGCGTCGGATTCTCCGGACACTCCAGTTACCTGACGTTTCCGCGATATCGACAATTCGGACAGTTGTCAGGCTCGGCACCGTTCAACGTCAGCCCGCGAGATGCCCCCGATGATCGAGCGGTGCCTGCGCCATGATCGCGGGCAGGTGACCGGTGAAGAAGATGTGGGACCGCAGTTCGCGTCGGCCGCGCGGTCTTGTCGAAGATATTGCCCGGCGGATTCGCGCGACCAACTCGCGGTGCAGGTCGTCGCGCGGCAAGCCGCGTGCGCCCAAGCGCTCGACCTCGGCAATAAGCCGGTCACCGGTCATCTGTCCATGCAGTCATTGTGTCCGTTGTCGCGGCCGCCGGCGCCAGATGCGCGAAAGATCCCAGATCCGCAGGGATGGCATCGACCTCGCCGCCGGCGATGGCAGCCCCCGAACAGGTTCTCGACGTCCGCTAGTAGGCAAAGCCCGGTGGAGCGGTGATCAACGGCAGAAGCCAGACCACACCCCGGCGTCCTACACGATCTTGAACTTCCCCGTGCAGGACGTCGGCGCGGAGGTCGAGGAACTCACCGGCC
>DASQFG010000636.1:0-3310 GCA_035633315.1 Nakamurella sp.
GTTGACCGGGCTGCCCAACCGGGCGCTGTTCACCGACCGGGTGGCCCACGCCCTGGAGCAGCACCGGCGGAACCTGCGCCCGCTCGCTCTGCTGTTCGTCGACCTCGACGACTTCAAGGCGGTGAACGACACTCTCGGGCATCCGGTCGGGGACGAGCTGGTGATCAGGGTCGGCGAGCGGCTCCGGGGCGCGGTCCGCGCCAGCGACACCGTCGCCCGATTCGGCGGTGACGAGTTCGCCGTCCTGCTCGAGGGGGACAGCGACGCCGTCGAGGCCGGCTCCCGGCTGGTCGAATGCCTGCGGCCGGCTTTCCTGCTGGCCGGCCAGCAGTTGTCGGTCGGCGCCAGCATCGGCCTTGCCGAGGTGACGGCCGACCAGGACACCCCAGGGCTGGACGAGTTGTACTCCCGGGCGGATATTGCCATGTACGCGGCCAAGCGGAGCGGGAAAGGACAGCTTGCGCTCTACGAATCGTCGATGGTGCTGCCCGAGGCCGCCGACCTGCACTATCGGCCGCTGTTGATCGACGCCGTGCAGGCCGGTGACATCGACTGTGTCTTCCAACCGATCATCGACCTGCGATCCGGTCGGGTGCACTCGATGGAGGCGCTCGCTCGGTGGCGTGTCGACGGGCAGCCGGTCTCCCAGGAGTACTTCATCAAGCTTGCCGGCCGGCTGGGTCTGCTGACCGCGCTGACCGACATCATGGTGGACCGAGCCTGCGCCCAGCTGACCGACTGGTCGACGCGGCTGCACCGCGACGATCTCCGGGTCTGCGTGAATGTGCCCCCCGGGTTGATGACCGATCCGGACTTCCCACGCCGTGTCTCCCTGGTGTTGAAGAAGCATGGCCTGGACGCCGCCAGCCTGATCCTGGAGATCACCGAGGACGCCCTGATCGGCGAGACCGGCGCAGCGCGGCCGGTGGCAGACCGCCTGCGCGGCATGGGCCTTCAGCTCTGGCTGGACGATTTCGGCACGGGCTACTCGTCGTTGCTGAGCTTGCGGCAGATCACCCTGCAGGCAGTCAAGATCGATATCGCGTTCGTCGCCGACATTCACACCGATCCCGAGGCCGCGCGTTTCCTCCGGGCTCTGCTGGCGCTCGGTCGTGATCTTGATCTGACGGTCGTCGCCGAAGGTGTCGAGCTCCCGGAGCACGCCCAGGTCCTGCGCTCGCTCGGTTGCGAGCTCGTGCAGGGGTTCCTGTACGCCCATCCGGCGCCCGCCGCGGACTTCGACCGACTCCTGGCTTCCGCTCCGCCGCTACTGTCCTCGGTCGGGGACGATGGTGTGACGCCCGTCGAGATGCTCCCGCGGCGCCGGCACAGCCGTGCTCGCCCGGCGTGACGCGGGGTCGGCGCACCCCTTCACACGTAACACCTTGCGTACCATGGTGTTTGACGCCGAATCGCGAGAGCAGCGCTATCCGCACGCGCGGAACCTCGAGGCCCACAGCCGGCAGCCAACGGAGGTCCTTCACCTCCGGTAACACCGAGCACCCGAACCGCCCTGGTTTGCCAGGGCACTTCTCACGCTAGGAGCCGGAATCGGTGTGAACGGCCATCTTCACGCAATCTTGACGCCGGCCACCCCGCCCTTGACGGCATCCTGAGGGCGCCGCCGGCCTCGGCCGATTAGGGTTTGTGGGCCGGCCGCACCGGCATTTTCGGCGACGGTCCCTCGGGTGACGTCCGGCGACCGTGGAACTCGCGAGCCGCCGTTGGCGGTACGAAGTGGAGGACTGGATGACGATATTCTCCGCGCCGGCCATCGGCGACGGGCTCACCGTGGATTGCGACCCCGGAACCGGCCCTGCTGCCCGGGGGTGTGCATGACCGTCGTCGGCGACCGAGCGGAGACGCGTTCGCCGGCGCAGTTGGCCCTCACGGTCGGTGCGCTGGGTGTCGTCTTCGGCGACATCGGGACCAGCCCGATCTACACCGTGCAGACGCTGTTCAATCCCGCGGACCCGCACCCGGTCGCCGCGACGGCGGACAGCGTCTACGGCCTCATCTCGCTGATCTTCTGGTCGGTCACGATCATCGTCACGATCAAGTACGTGCTGCTGGTGATGCGTGCCGACAACGACGGCGAGGGAGGCATCCTGGCGCTGATCACCCTGATCCAGCGCAAGGGGGTGGCCGGGGGGCGGCGGACCAAGCTCGCCCTGGCCGCCCTGGGAATCTTCGGGGCCTCCCTGTTCTTCGGCGACAGCATGATCACCCCGGCGATCTCGGTGCTCTCGGCGGTGGAGGGCCTCAAGGTCGTGGAGCCGTCCCTGGAGAACCTGATCGTGCCGATCACCGCGGTGATCATCGTCATCCTCTTCGCGTCGCAACGGATCGGGTCGGCCAAGGTGGGCAGCCTGTTCGGACCGGTGATGATCGTCTGGTTCCTGGCGATCGCCGCGGCCGGGGTGCTCGGCATCGCCGACCATCCGGAGATCCTCAGGGCCCTGCTGCCGACCTACGCGGTGGGTTTCCTGGTCGGGCATTTCTCGATCGCGTTCTTCTCGCTGGCCGCGGTCGTGCTGGCCATCACCGGGGCGGAGGCCCTCTACGCCGATCTCGGGCATTTCGGCCGGCCACCGATCACCCGGGCCTGGCTGCTGCTGGTCTTCCCGGCGTGCATCTTGAGCTACTTGGGGCAGGGTGCGCTGGTGCTCGGCGACCCGGAAGGGGCCATTGTCAGCCCGTTCTTCCTGCTGGTGCCGGAATGGGGTCGCCTGCCCATGGTCCTGCTGGCGACGGCCGCGACCGTCATTGCCTCGCAAGCGGTGATCACCGGCGCGTTCTCGGTGTCACACCAGGCCGTCCAATTGGGATACCTGCCCCGGCTGCGGATCAACCACACGTCGGCGCAGACCATCGGCCAGATCTATGTCCCGTGGATCAACTGGGTGTTGATGGTCGCGGTTCTCACGCTGGTCTTCGCGTTCCAGACGTCGGCCGCGCTGGCCTTTGCGTTCGGGATGGCGGTCACCGGGACGATCACCATCACCACGCTGCTGTTCTTCTACATCGTGCGTCAGCAATGGGGAAAACCATTGTGGGTGGTGGTCCTCGGAGGCGCGGCGTTCCTGGCCGTCGAGGGGCTCTTCCTCGCCGCGAACCTCACCAAGCTGCTCTACGGCGCGTGGCTACCGCTGCTCATCGGGGTCACGGTGTTCACCGTGCTGACCACCTGGCAGCGCGGACGGGCGTTGGTCACTGCGCGACGCCAGCACGATGAGGGCTCCTTGCGGGCGTTCATCGACGACCTGCACGCACGCCGCCCGCCGGTGCTGCGGGTACCTGGCACCGCGGT
>DASQFG010000637.1:0-7483 GCA_035633315.1 Nakamurella sp.
CTTCACTCCGGAGGGGGCGCCCGTCCCGGTCCCGGTGCTGTACGGGTCGGACCGGCTTGCCGGCGCCATCTCCGAAACCGTGTTCCACGACGTCCCCGTCCGCGGCACCAAACACGTGCCCCGCGCGACGCTGCGCCGGAAACTGGCCGTCGCCCTGATAGCCACCCGGGACCTGCGATTGGCCGACCTCACCGGCTACGGCTTGCGCCGGCTCGGCGCCACCCGCGCCGAGATCATCGACTCCGACCCGAGCAGCTACCCGCACACCGCCGGGTGGGCGCGCGGCCTGCACGCCCACCGCGAGCACCTCGACGGCATCCAATGGGTGTCCCGGCAATACGACACCGCGCTCGCCCTGATCCTGTTCGGTGACCGCGTCCAGGAAACCGAACTCGACATCGCCCCGACCACGATCCCTATGCCACTGGCCCTCGGTCTCGGGTTCGACAACGTTCAGGACCTGGCCGACCAGGCCGACATCACCATCACGTGAAACACCTCGGATTCATCAGTAGGTGTAGAAGCCCTCTCCCGTAGCGATTCCGAGCTTGCCTGTGTCGATGAAGTTGTTCTTGAGGTACCGGGCGAGCCTCTGCTTTTGCGGGTCCGGGTTCGCGGAGGCGATGTTGTACGCGGTGCCAAGCCCGACGATATCGAGAATCTGGAACGGACCCAACGGAGCGCCGGTGCCGATGCGCCAGGTCTTGTCGATGGTCTCGGGATCGGCGAAGCCTTCTGTGAGAAGGGCGCCGGCTGCGTCCAGCAGCGGGATCAGGAGGGAGTTGAGGAGGTATCCCGCTTTCTCCTTCTTGATTTCGATCGGCACGAGTCCGCTGCCCTTGGCGAATTCGACAACGGCGGCGTAGACCGCGGGGTCCGTGTCTGTCGTGCCCATGATCTCGCCGGTGTTGTGTCGCCACACGCGGTTGGCGTAATGGAGGGCGAGGAAACGATCGGACCGGCCCGTGCATGTCTTGAGGTCGCTGGGGAGCAGGGTCGAGGAGTTCGTGGCGAAGATCGTTCTCGCGGGGGCAAGCTCACCGAGCTCGCCGTAGACCGCGCGTTTCAGATCGAGGATTTCGGGAACCGCCTCGATCACCAGGTCGGCGTCGGCAACAGCGTCGTCGAGCGCGGACGTGAGGCGGATGTTGCTGAGTGCGCTATCAGCCTTGCCGTCCGCCGCACCGGCGACGCCGTCCGCCTTGTAGAGCTCCGCGAGCCGAGCAAAGCGACTCCTGGCCTTCTCGATGATCTCATCGCTGATGTCGTACGCCGTCACCGCGTAGCCGTGAAACGCTGTCTGGTAGGCGATTTGGGAACCGAGAACGCCCGTTCCCACCACGGTGACATTGCTGATGATGGACATGTGTGCCTTCCTCCAATTCATCTGTCGATGAATCTGCGCCTGCGCCTTCGGAAAATGCGCGACCCCACGGCCAGGACGTTCAGAGAAGCGATGTCCAATTGATGCTCCTAAAGATGTCAAGCAGCAACCGGGAGCGAAAAGTGCTTGGCGCGCAACGGCCTCAGGAGGAGCCCGGATCGCCCACTCTGTCTGCCGAGACGGAATGAGGCACTGACGTCCTGACAATCATCGACCCATGGGCGGTGATGGAGATTCCCGAGATGACGATGACGTCGGGTGCGCTGGACCATGCTGGTGGGATCGCTGATCCTGATCCGCAGAATCGGCGTGATGGCCCGGGACTGCTCGATTTGGCCGTGCCGGAACGGACGCGACGGGCAGCGGCGCTGAAACAGCCGAAAGGCAACCGTTGTCGCGACGAAAGCACGAACCCTGCTGGCCAGGTGCGCCGGACAGAACCGGCATTCGATCCCCACCGTAGACCCAGACCTGCGGACGGTAAGCAACGCTGCCGCTACGCACTGCATGGGAAAGGTCGGCCGTGTCAACACCGGTCGGCGCGTCGCTCCAGTCCCGCCTACTCCAGGTAGTCCCGCAGCACCTGCGAACGCGACGGGTGGCGCAGCTTGGACATCGTCTTCGACTCGATCTGCCGGATCCGCTCACGGGTGACCCCGTAGACCTGGCCGATCTCGTCCAGCGTGCGCGGCTGACCGTCGGTCAGGCCGAAGCGCAGCCGCACCACGCCCGCCTCACGCTCGGACAGTGTCTGCAATACGGCCTGCAGCTGGTCCTGCAGCAGGGTGAAGGAGACCGCGTCGACGGCCACGACGGCTTCGGAGTCCTCGATGAAGTCGCCGAGCTGCGAGTCGCCCTCGTCACCGATGGTTTGATCCAGCGAGATGGGCTCCCGGGCGTACTGCTGGATCTCCAGCACCTTGTCCGGGGTGATGTCCATTTCCTTGGCGAGCTCTTCGGGGGTCGGCTCGCGGCCGAGGTCCTGCAGCAGTTCGCGCTGGATCCGGCCGAGCTTGTTGATCACCTCGACCATGTGCACCGGGATGCGGATGGTGCGGGCCTGGTCGGCCATGGCCCTGGTGATGGCCTGCCGGATCCACCAGGTCGCGTACGTGGAGAACTTGTAGCCCTTGGTGTAGTCGAATTTCTCGACCGCACGAATCAGGCCCAGGTTGCCTTCTTGGATCAGGTCGAGGAAGGCCATGCCGCGCCCGGTGTAGCGCTTGGCCAACGACACGACCAGCCGGAGGTTTGCTTCCAGCAGGTGGTTCTTGGCCCGCTCGCCGTCCCGCTTGATCCACCGCAGGTCACGACGCAGCTGGTTCTGCAGCTTCTCGCCGACATCTTCGCACTGGCGCATCCGCTCAGCGGAGTAGAGTCCGGCCTCGATCCGCTTGGCCAGGTCCACCTCCTCCTCGGCGTTGAGCAGGGCGACCTTGCCGATCTGCTTGAGGTAGGCACGAACGGAGTCGGCGGACGCGGTGAGCTCGGCGTCCTTGCGCGCCTGCTTGAGCGCCTCGGACTCCTCCTCGTCATCCCAGGAGAACTCCTCGGATTCGGTCGCTTCGCCGTCCTTCTTCTCGGCGGTCGCCGCCGCCGGGGTCTCACCGTCGTCGTCGGCCGCGACGACCGGTTCGTCGCCGACCTCGATGAGATCGACCTCGACGGTCTCGTCGATCAACAGCACCTCGACGCTGGCGTCGTCGGGAAGATCCGCGACGACCACGTCTTCTGCCAGGTCATCGGCGATGTCGGGTGCGGAGGAGGGAGTGTCGGCGGCCGCCTCGTCAACCGGTCCCGTGATGTCGTCAACGGGATCGGCTGCGGATGCCCGACGAGCCCGCGTGGAACTGGTTGATGCTGCTACGCCTGCCACTGATGCCCTTTCGCTTCAACAAGCCGCCTGGACTGGCAGTTCAAGGCCCGCGCGAAACATGGAAGCCGTAGCCATCCAACGTCTTGGGTCCGAACTCGAGAACCGTGTTCCTGCCGGAGAGCGACCGTTCCAGTGTAACGGCGACCACGTCCGGTCACGACCGAACGGCGGATCGGATTGGTCGATTTCTGGCCGTTTGCCCCAAACCGGAGCCCGGCCGCGATCCGGTCCTACCGGACGGGAACGGCCGCGTTCCACAGACCACCATAGCCACGAAACCCGCGGAGGCGGTTGGATCGCCCACGCCGATCTCCGACGCCCGCGGTCGATCCCGGACGTCGGAGCTCCCGGCGGAATCGGTGGGGGGCTCAGTCGAGGGTCAGCGTCACGGTGCTCTCCGCGGGCGATTCCGGTGCCCCGAGCTCCAGGCCCTTCTGTGCCTCGCTGGCGGCCAGCGCCGCGCCGACGATGCCGGCGTTGTTGATCAACTGGGCAACCACCAACGGGGTCCGGTTCTTCAGCAGCGGAACCCACTTCTCCGGCTTCTTGGAGATACCGCCGCCCAGGATGAACAGCTCGGGCCAGAGCAGATTCTCCAGGTGGCGCAGGTATTTCGACGCGCGCTTGGCCCACCCTTCCCAGCTCAGACCGTCCCGCTCCCTGGCCGAGGCGGCGGCCTTGGACTCCGCGTCGAAGCCGTCCAGTTCGAGGTGGCCCAGCTCGGCGTTGGGCACCAGCTTGCCGTCGTTGATCAACGCGATGCCGATGCCAGTGCCGAAGGTGACCACGATGATCAACCCGCGCAGCCCCCGGCCGGCGCCGTAGGTGGCCTCGGCCAGCCCGGCGGCGTCGGCGTCGTTGAGCACCGTCACCGGGCCGGGGAGCCTCGGCTCCATGGCCTTCTGCAGCGACGTGTCGATCCAGCCCTTGTCGACGTTCGCGGCGGTCTTGACCACCCCGCGCAGCACCACCCCGGGGAACGCGACGCCGAACGGGCCCGCATAGTCGAAGTGCGCTGCAACATTGCCCGCCGTCTCCGCGACGGCCTGCGGCGTCGAAGGTTGCGGCGTGTCCAGCCGGAACCGTTCACCGACCAGTACTCCGCCGCGCAGGTCGACGATGCCGCCCTTCATCCCGGTGCCACCGATGTCGATGCCGAATGCCAATTCGGGCTGGAAGGTCGTCTCGGGCTGGTAGCTGGTCACGCGGTGCTCTCCTCGCCGTAGTAAATCCCGGTCGTGATTCCGTAGTAAATCCCGGTCGTGATTCCCGGTTGGTGATTCCCGCCCGTGTCATCCCGCACGGGTCCTCGCGTTCCGGGGGGGTGCGGAAATCGTACTGAGCTTGGGTCCGGTCGGCGCGGCGGTGTCGGGCGACAATCTGGCGTGTTTCCCGGTCGCCCGGCGAATCGCGGTGATGGGGTGTTCCGCGTCGCGCTGGGTCAGGTCGAGCAGGCGGCCTGTGGCAGCGGCGGTATCGGCGGTAACGGCTTGGCCGCGGCGGTCTGCCCTTCGATCACCGCCGGCGGGGTGGCGGCGTCCTGGATGCTTTTGAGCTGGGTCTTGACGTCGCCGCTGACCGACCCGTACAGGTACCTGCCGCCCAACGCGAGGTCGACCGAGTCGTCGACCCGGGAATCGAGCACCAGTTGCGCGCAGGGCGCGATGAGCAGCACCGTGCGGGCGGCCGCCGCGCCGGCCGCGCCGTACCGGATCTGCGCGACGCACCCCAGATCCGCTGCGGGGTACAGCGGGTCGTTCGAGCTGGCCTTGATCGATTCGAAGCCGGCCGCGCGCAGTTCGTCGGTCACCGCTTTGGCCTGACCGCGAACGGAACTGGCGTTGAAGACTGTGAGCACCACGGTCGACGGATTCGCCGGCCGTACCGCTTCCAGGCTCGCGTGCTCGGTATAGACACCCAGCGAGGTGATGATCGGCGCTGTCGTCGGCGCGGTGGCAGCGGTCGTCGGTGGCGGCGGGGTGGCGGCGGACGGGTCACTGGCCACGCTGCGGGTGGTCGGCGCGGTCGTCGCCGGTGCAGGGCCGGGTACGTTGCATGCTCCACTGCTCTCCGACGTCGGGCGCAGGGTGGGAAACCACACCACGACGGCGCCGATCAACAGAACCCCGATCACCGTCAGCGCCGGCCAGTAGCGGCGCCGTCGGTAGCGGTCGGGGGCTGAGTCGGGGCTCACCGCGGAATTCCTCCTTGGCTGGGTTCACCGGGCCGGCAAGGACGCGGCCCGCCGGCGTCCGGGCAGGGGCCGGGCACGGATACTGCGCGTCCATCATCGCCGTGGCCGCGTGCGACCAGGGTAGAGGCTCGCCGGACCGAACCGGGCCGATCTGCAGCCGGACCGAACCGGGCCGATCTGCAGCCGGGCCGACCTGCGGCCGGGCCGATCTGCAGCCGGGCCGACCTGCGGCCGGGCCGACCTGCGGCCGGGCCGATCTGCGGCCGGGCCGCTCGGCGAGCCCCGTTGCCACGGACCGCCCGTTGTCCGCTACCCTGCTGCCGCCTGCTGCATCCGGGCGGGCCGGGCACGTGGGCTGCACGCAACGACAGCAACGACTACCGTCGCCAGCCCGAGACTCGGCAGCGATTCTCCCCGGGGGTGTGATTCCCGTCGCGTGGCGGGCACAAAAAGGGGGGCGATGACGTTAGGTCCGGAGCGGCGACGGGAAGGCACGACGATCGGTGGCAGCGAAAGGACCCTGGGGCCTGCAGCGGTCAGGAAAGAGCGGGCAGGACAGCACCAGCGACGACGACGCCCTGGATCGATAGCAGTCCCCTGCAGTGGTGATCGACAACGAGTGACAAATCGAGGTGAGGAACAACATGGCTACTGATTACGACGCCCCGCGCAGGAACGAGTCCGACGAAGCGTCCGAGGATTCACTGGAAGAACTGAAGGCCCGGCGGAACGAGGCACAATCGGCGGTCGTCGACATCGACGAGGGCGACACCGCTGAGAGTTTCGAACTGCCGGGTGCCGACCTGTCGGGGGAGGAACTGACCGTCAAGGTCATCCCGAAACAGGCCGATGAGTTCACCTGTTCGGTGTGTTTCCTGGTCCAGCACCGCAGCCGACTGGCGTCGGATTCCGGCGGCCGGCTGGTGTGCGTGGACTGTGCCTGATCTGGAGCTCGATCCGGACCGGGGGACTCCGACGGGGGCTGTTTCGCCCCTACCGCCGCTCCCACCGGAGCAGCCGATGAGCAGAGCCTGGTCCCAGGTTGGCGAATTCCACCGGGTCTACGGGCTGCCGATCAGCGCGCAGCCGACCACCGAGGTCGGCTCCGACCAGGTCTCCCTGCGGCAGGCACTGATCGAGGAGGAGGTTGCCGAACTGGCCGCGGCGGCGAGGATGGGTGATCTCACCGGCGTCGCCGATGCGCTGGCGGACATCGTGTACGTCGCGTACGGCACCGCGCATGTGTACGGCATCGACCTGGATGCCGTGCTCGACGAGGTTCATGCCTCGAACATGACCAAGCTCGACGAGAACGGCCGACCGCTGCGGCGTGCGGACGGCAAGGTGCTCAAGGGCCCTGCCTACCGGCCGCCGGATGTGGCGGCCATCCTGCGCCGCGCGCGCACCGGTCTGGACGCGCCGCTGACGCCGGGCGGCTGACCGCTCGACTCGACGCGGAGCCGGTCAGCGGCCCGATCTGGCCGCGTGGCGAAAGGTCCTCGGTGCCAAACGTCCCCGCGCAACTCACGCGGCTACCCTGGAAAGAGAACGGCGGTGCGGAACCGCCCGAGAGAGCCCGACTACGGGCTGCAGTGCTGAAAGTAGGACGACATGGCTGGAACAGTCTCCGGCTGGTTCAAGCGGCTGACACGGGATGACGATCAACTCCACGCCGAGGTACTCACCGAAGAGGTCGACGCGACCGGCTCGATGCGAGCCTTGATTTGCTGCCAGGGCGACAAGGTGAAGCTGCACGGTCGGTTGAGGTACGTCGACCTGCGTCCGACCGACACCCAGGCGACGCTGGTGGCGGAACTGTACGACGGTACGGAAGGCGTCCAGTTGATCTGGCTGGGCCGGCGTTCCATCCCCGGCATCGAGCCGGGACGCACCCTCAACGTCCGGGGCAGGGTGGCGATGAGGGACGGTCAGAAGGTCATCTACAACCCCGACTACGACCTGCTGCCGGTTCACGCGTGACGGAGTCACACCGAGGAACCTCTGACGCGACCGGAGCCCAGGATCGGGG
>DASQFG010000638.1:0-3516 GCA_035633315.1 Nakamurella sp.
CAGCAGCAGCAGCACCGAGGTGATGAGGAAGGCCACCAGCAACGCGCCCACCGGAGCGGCCGCGCTGAGCAGGATTCTGCGCGTCCGGGAGCCGGTCATCAGGCGACCTCTCCGACATGGTCGTCATCGGCACCGGTCATCGCCGCACCGAGCTGTTCGGTGGTCACCGTCCGCGGATCGTAGGTGCCGGTGAGCCGGCCACGCAGGATCACCGTCAGCCGATCGGACATGCCGATGAGCTCCTCGAGGTCGGCCGAGATCAGCAGCACCGCAAGACCGGCCGCCCTTGCGGTGCGCAGCTGATCCCAGATCGCCGCCTGCGCACCGACATCGACGCCGCGGGTGGGGTGCGAGGCGATCAGCAGCACCGGGTTCTCGCTCATTTCCCGGCCCACGATCAGCTTCTGCTGATTCCCCCCGGACAGCGAGGCCGCGGTGACGTCGATGCTGGGGGTCCGGACGTCGAATTCCTCGACAATGCGCCGGGTGTCGGCCTTCGCCGCCGACCGGTCCAGCAGGAACCCGCGGGACGACGGCCGCCTCGTCTGGTGACCGAGAATCCGGTTCTCCCAGAGGGAGCCCTCCAGGATCAGGCCCTGACGCTGCCGATCCTCCGGGATGAAGCCGACCCCGGCCTCCCGCCGGCTCGCTGTCGAGAAGCGGCCGATGTCCTTGCCTGCCAGCTCGATGGTGCCGCCGGCCAGCGGGCGGATGCCCATGATGGTGTCGACGAGCTCCGCCTGGCCGTTCCCCTCCACCCCGGCGATGCCCAGCACCTCACCGGCGTGGATTGTCATGTCGATGTCGGACAACACATCTCGCCCACCGATCACCCCACCGGCGACCTTGACCCCGGCCAGCTGCAGCACCACCCGATCGGTGACCGTCGACTCGCGCAGTTCCGGCACGGGTAGCGCGGACCCGACCATCATCTCGGCGAGCTGACGGTTGGTCACCGTCCTGGGATCGGCGGTGCCCACGGTGGTGCCGCGGCGGATGACGGTGATCTCGTCGGCGATGTGCCGGACCTCGTCGAGCTTGTGCGAGATGAAGATGATCGTCAGACCCTCGGACTTGAGTTCCCGCAGGTTGTCGAAAAGCTCGTCGACCTCTTGCGGCACCAGCACCGCGGTCGGTTCGTCCAGGATGAGGATCTTGGCTCCGCGGTAGAGGACCTTGAGGATCTCCACCCGCTGGCGCGCCCCGACACCCAGAACCTCGACCAACGCGCCGGAGTCGACCACAAGACCGTAGCGGCGGGCCAGGTCGTCGATCTTCGCCCGGGAGCCCTTGACGTCGAGCCGCCCACCGGAGCCCATCTGCTCGGCGCCGAGCACGATGTTCTCCCAGACGGTCAGGTTGTCGGCGAGCATGAAGTGCTGGTGCACCATGCCGATCCCGACGGCGATCGCGTCGGCCGGCGAGTGGAAGGTGACTTGCGTCCCGTTGACCGTGATGGTGCCATCGTCCGGCTGGTGCATGCCGTACAGAGTCTTCATCAGCGTGGATTTACCGGCACCGTTCTCCCCCACCAGGGCGTGCACGGTGCCGCGCCGGACGGTGATGTTGATGTCCGAGTTCGCCACCACACCGGGAAACCGCTTGGTGATCCCGCGCAATTCGACGGCAGGTGGTCCCGTCGCGTCGACCCCTGGAACGTCCTCGGATTCATTCGGATCCGTTGTCATGGGACCTCTCCCGCTTCTGAAGGAGCGCCTGCGCATGCAGTCTTAGCAGAAATGCACCGGCCCCGGCGGGTCAGGACCCGCCGGGGCCGCGTTGATCAGTTCACCCGGATCAGCTGGTGGTCGAGGGGACGGTGATGGTCCCGTCGATGATCTCCTGCTTCGCCTTGTCCAGGTCCGTGACGATGTCGTCGACCTGGCCACCCGAGGTGGCGTAGCCGATGCCGTCGTTGCTCAGGTTGTACTTGTGCTCGCCGGTGAGGACATCACCGTTGACGGCACTGGTGATGAAGTTGTACGTCGCGACGTCGACCTGCTTCAGCATCGAGGTCATGATGACCTCCTTGACGTCGGCCAGCGTCGGCGACTTGTACTGATCGGAGTCGACGCCGATGCCCAGGTTGCCGGTCGCCTTGGCTGCCTTGAACACACCGGCACCCGAGCCGCCGGCAGCGGCGTAGATGATGTCGATGCCGTCGTTGTACATGCCCGTGGCGATGGTTTCGCCCTGCTGCGGGGAGTTGAACCCGGCGAAGTCCGGCGGCTCGGTGATGTACTTGGCGGTCACCGTGGCGCTCGGGTTGGCGGCCTTGACGCCCGCTTCGTACCCGGCCTGGAACTTCTGGATCAGCGGGGTGTTGACGCCGCCGATGAAGCCGACCTTGTTGGTCTTGGTCTTCTTGCCGGCGGCGACGCCCACCAGGTAGGAGCCCTGCTCCTCGGCGAACGTCAGCGACGCGACGTTCGGCACGGCGGCCAGCGAGGCATCGTCGACGATCGCGAAGTTGACCTCGGGGTTGGCCGCCGCGACCTCCTTGAGAGCGCCGGCATAGGCGAAGCCGACACCCATGATGTCGGTGGCGCCGCTGTCGATCAGCTGGTTGAGCCGGTCGGTCTTGGCCGAGTCCGGTTCGCCCTGCGCCGCGGTCAGCTCGCCGACGATGGTCACTCCGGCGGCCTTGGCCTTGTCCAGGCTCGCGGCGGCGAGGTCGTTGAACGACTGGTCGCCGCGACCGCCGACGTCATAGGCCAGACCCAGCTTCACGGCGGCGGGGTCTCCGGTCATCGTCGCGGCAGCCGACGCGGCCCCGGAGCCGCTGGACGCCGCACCCGACGACGCCGCTGAGGACGACGCCGCGGAGGGCGCGACCGCGGAGCTGGCCGAACTGCTGCTGGATGAACTGCTGCCGGACGAACAGGCAGCCAGCGCGAGGGCGCCCGCCATCAGTCCGGCGATGAGCTTCAGGCTTCGAGCTCGACGCACGTTGATCTCCTCTTCTTCACTGCTGTCGCCCGGTCGGGCAGGAGTCCCAGTGGCACGGATTGCCGTCGGGACACCGATCACAGGGACGTTACCGCCCGGTAGGCCGAGAGAACGAGCGGCGAACGCGCTCCGTAACCGAATCGTGCCCGGAAATCACCGAATTTGCCGTGAACGCCGCAAAACAGTGTCAAATCGATGATTCCTTCCGTCAATTCATCCGATTGAGGATGGCCGGGTCGCTCGCGACTGTCGCTCTGCGCAACCCGACTCGATGCCGGGCTGCCGCGACCGCGGTCGGCGCGGCAGCCCGGGCCGGTCGCGGCCCCGTGGCCCGGCACTGTGCTCCGGCGGAGCTGTGTAGCACGCCGGCCCGCCGAGTGGGCGCGGCTTGGCACTCCGACCACCGATATCAACGTCACATCCGATCCGGTCGCTACGAATATCAACAGAGGGTTAGCATCGCGGAAGATCGCCGCCTGGTGGCCGGGCGGTCCTGCCGCCGATTCTGCAGCTGCTCACAGCATGCCCGCCCCCCTTACGCCGGAGGTTGAAAACGATCATGTCCAA
>DASQFG010000639.1:0-3479 GCA_035633315.1 Nakamurella sp.
GGCCGGTCTCGGTCGCCGCTTGGGCATGCCGAAAGCGTTGGTGGACAACGGGTCCGGGCCCTGGGTGGTCCGTTCCTTGGCCGTCCTCGAGGCGTGTGATCCGCGGCTGGTGGTGATCGGCGCCAGCGCTGCGCAGGTGGCCGCACTGATCCCGGCGGACGTGCAGGTGGTCACGAACCCGGACTACCAGCAGGGCATGGGGTCGAGCCTGCGCGCCGGGCTGACGGCGCTCACCGCGCAGTCGGTGGTGTCGGTGCAGAATGCCGAACCGCCGATCGACGCCGCGCTGGTAATGCTGGTGGATCTCCCCGGTGTCGGCGCGGACGTCGTCGATCGCGTGCTCGCGGCCGCCGCCGCCGGCGGTGATGTCCGGTCGGCGGTACTGCGAGCCGGCTACGAGGGCCGGCCGGGCCACCCGGTGATTCTCGGCAGGGACCATTGGGCCGGCGTGGCCGCCGCCGCCACCGGCGACCGCGGGGCGCGTGACTACCTGTCTGCCCAAGCGGTACGGCTGGTCGAATGCGCGGACATCGGCAATGGAATCGACGTCGATCGCCCCACCGGGCACGGGTGACGACGCCCTATCGACTGATCGCCTGAAGGCCGGACCGGCGCAGTTCGCGGCCCATGTCTGGTTGGCAAGGCCCGGCGGTCGCGCGTTCGGTCCTTCGGTTCCCGGCCGCCGGAATACGCTGTGCGGGCACGGAGCGAGTCGCAGATCAGGGACCGCCGCCCGTGGCCCAACACCGTCCGGCGTGAGGAGTCGACCCGATGCCGTTACCCGGTCCCGCTTACTCGATCACTCTGCGGATCGCGGCGCCGCCGTCCGCGACGGCAGCGGGGGAGCTGGCGATGGCGGCCGGGCGGGCCGGCGGGGTGATCACCGCGTTCGGCGTGGCCGAGTCGGCGGCCGGTCAGCTGGTGGTCGACCTATCCGCCAACGCCACATCTGAGGCGAACGCCGACGAGATCACCGCGGCCGTCAACAACCTGGTCGGGTGTCAGGTCGCAGGGTCTCGGACCGGACGTTCATGGTCCACCTCGGCGGGGAAGTTCGAGGTGACCTCCAAGGTGCCGCTGCGCAACCGCGACGACCTGTCCTGGGCGTACACCACAGGGGTGACGCGGGGGTGCCAGGCAATAGCCGACGATCCGTCCGACGCGCGGAGCCCGACCATCAAACGGAACACGGTCGCGGTGGTCACCGACGGAACCGCGGTGCTGGGGCTGGGCAATATCGGCCCGGCTGCTGTATTGCCGGTGATGGAGGGAAAGGTCGCGCTGTTCAAGGAGTTCGCCGGAGTTGATGCCTGGCCGGTATGCCTGGACACCACCGACACCGGGGAGATCATCCGGACCGTCCACCTGATCGCGCCGGTTGATGGCGGCATCAATCTGGAGGACATCACCGCGCCGCGGCGTTTCGAGATCGAGGCCAGGCTGCGAGAGTTGCTCGACACCCCCGTCTTTCACGACGATCAGCACGGCACAGCGATCGTCGCGGTGGCTGCGCAGCGCGACGCGTTGCGGGTGGTCGGCAAGGACATCACCGACTGCCGGATCGTGGTGTCGGGCGTCGGGACCGCGGGCAATGCCATCAGTCGGGTGCTGTTGTTGCAGCGCCCCAAGGACATCGTCGCCGTCGATATCGCGGGGATCGTCCACCGCGACCGGGCGGGGATGGATCCCAACCTCGCGGAGGTGGCCGGGGTGACGAATGCCGCCGGGCTGGTCGGGACCATTCATGACGCGATCGCCGGTGCCGACGTATTCATCGGGGTGTCCGCGCCCAACGTGATCGACGGCGACGACGTGGCCGCGATGAACTCCGGAGCGGTGGTGTTCGCGCTGGCCAACCCCGGATCCGGAGGTCGACCCGATCCAGGCCAAGGCCCAGGCGCACGCGGCGGTGGTCGCGACCGGGCGGTCGGATTTCCCGAACGAGATCAACAATCGGCCGGCCTTCCCCGGCGTCTTCCGAGGTTTGCTGGATGCGCGGGCCGCCGCAATCACCGACGAGATTCTGGTGGTGGCGGCCGAGGCGATCGCCGATGCGGTGTCGCCGGACCAGCTCAACGCCTCCTCTATCGTGCAGAGCGTGTTCGATGAGAACGCGTCGCACGCGGTGTCGCGAGCGGTGGCGCACGCGGTGTGGCGAGCGGTGGCGGCCGCGTCGCGCTCACGCCTGCATCCTGGCGGCGTGGCCAAGGAATCGGCGATGCAGTGATGGTTGACGACTCGGCTGACGGACTGGCTCCCCGTGCGGATGCCGGCCCGACCGCTGTCGCCGTGGCTGCCGGCGCTGCCCAAGGTCCTTCGTTGACGCACGTCGACCCCACCGGTGCTGCCCGGATGGTCGACGTCTCGGGCAAAGAGCCGACCTCGAGAACCGCACTGGCCACCGGTGTCCTGCGGACCACGCCCGAGGTGATCGCGTTGTTGCGGCAGAACGGGCTGCCAAAAGGCGATGCGTTGGCCACCGCTAGGATCGCCGGGATCATGGCGGCGAAACGGACGCCGGACCTGATCCCGCTGTGCCATCCGATCGCGATCTCCGGTGTGGCGGTGGAACTCTCGTTGCAATCAGCGGATGTCCGGATTTCCGCCACGGTGCGGACGACCGACCGCACCGGAGTGGAGATGGAGGCGCTCACCGCCGTCGCGGTCGCCGGTCTGACCCTGCACGACATGATCAAAGCGGTGGATCCGGCGGCAGTGCTGGGCGAGATCCGGGTGGAACGCAAGGACGGCGGCAAGGCAGGTTCCTGGGTGCGGCCGGAAGCGCCGTCGGACGGCGCGGTGCCGTCATGAAGACGGCCGTAGTGATCATCGCGTCCACCCGTGCGTCCGCCGGGATCTACCCCGATCGCACCGGCCCGCTGATCGCGGAATGGTTGACCGCCAGAGGTTTTCAGGTCACGGGACCACGCGTGGTTGCCGATGGCCCCGAGGTCGAACGGGCGCTTCGCGAGGCGGTCGGTGCCGACCTCGTGATCACCTCCGGCGGCACGGGGATCTCGCCGACCGACCGCACACCGCAGGCGACCGCGGCGATCCTGGATTACGACATCCCTGGTCTGGCAAGCGCTATCCGTCAGCAGGGCAGCGACGCGGTTCCGACCGCCGTGCTCTCCAGGGGGCTGGCCGGGGTCGCCGGCCGCACGCTGGTCGTGAACCTGCCGGGTTCCACCGGTGGGGTGTCGGACGGTCTGGTGGTGCTGGACCGGGTGCTCGACCATGCGCTGGAACAGATCTCCGGCGGCGATCACGAGTCGGCGTCGCACCATCAGCAGTCGGTTGGTCATCGGCAGTCGGTTGGTCATCGGCAGTCGGTTGGTCATCAGCAGACATCGGGTGCTCCGCTGGGGCCGGGTGCTCCGCTGGGGCCGGGTGCTGCGCTGGGGCCGGGTGCTGCGCTGGGGCCGGGTGCTGCGCTGGGGCCGGGTGCTGCGCTGGGGCCGGGTGCTGCGCTGGGGCCG
>DASQFG010000640.1:0-5928 GCA_035633315.1 Nakamurella sp.
CCGGCTACCTGCTGGCTGCGGCCGCGGTCGTGGCCGTTCCGTTGATCGTCCCAGGTGCGGTCCGCGACGCGCCGGAATTCACCTGGGGCCCCGGTCTGTGGGCGGGCGGGGTGCTGCTGGTCGCGCTGGTGGCGGCTGTCCCGGTGTTCGCGGCCGACGCCCGCCGGGTGCGCACACTGGACGTCGCGACGTGGTCGACTGGGATGTCGCACGGGCTCCCGGCGGTCAACGGAGTCAAGCCCGCCGCGGCGGCCGCGCCGGCCGCGCCGGTCGGGACGGACGCGACGGACGCGACTCGAGCAGCGAAAGGTCGATGACATGACGGTTCCGACGCCCCCGGCCGACGTTGCGCCAACCGGATCGACGCCAACCGGATCGAAGCCGACCAGGCCGATCCGGGTGGTGGTGGGCAAACCCGGGCTGGATGGGCACGACCGCGGAATCAAGGTGGTCGCCAGGGCACTGCGGGACGCAGGCATGGAGGTGATCTACACCGGACTGCACCAGACGCCGGAGCAGATCGTCGCGGCCGCACTTGCCGAGGACGCCGATGCGGTCGGCTTGTCGGTGCTGTCCGGCTCGCACATGACGCAGTTCCGCCGAGTGGTCCAACTGCTGGCAGAGGCGGACGCCTCGGACATCATTGTGTTCGGCGGCGGAATCATCCCGCCCGCGGACATTGCCGAGTTGGCCGAGATCGGCGTGCACGGGATTTTCACCCCCGGCGCAACCACCACGGCCATCGTGGACTGGCTGCGAGCGGAGGTCGCCCCCCGGCTCGCAGCGGAGTGAACCTGCTCACCGGGAGACGGCCCTGTCGGGCCGGGTCGCTAGGGTTGCCACAGACGGTCCACGGCGCCCGGTCACGGCTGCGCCAGGCCTGATGTCAGCAATTCCCAGGCTGCGCGAGGAGAACACGTGGATCTGTACGAATACCAGGCGAAGGAACTCTTCGCCGCGCACGGAGTACCGGCTCAGGTCGGCACCGTCGCGGTCACCGTGGAAGAAGCCATCGAGGCTGCCGAAGAGCTGGGCCTCCCGGTGATGGTGAAGTCACAGGTCAAGGTGGGCGGCCGCGGCAAGGCCGGCGGGGTGAAGTTCGCCCCGACCATCGACGCGGTGCGCACCCATGCGGGCAACATCCTGGGTTTGGACATCAAGGGTCACGTCACTCGTCGGCTGTTGATCGCGCAGGCCAGCGACATCGCCGAGGAGTACTACGTTTCCTACCTGCTGGACCGGGCCAACCGGACGTTCCTGGCGATGGCCACCCACGAGGGTGGGATGGAGATCGAGCAGTTGGCCGTGGAGCGTCCGGACGCGCTGGCGAAGATCCCGGTCAACGCGTTGACCGGGGTAGACGCCGCCAAGGCCGCGGAGATCGCCGATGCCGGGAAGTTTCCCGCCGAGGTGCGCGACCAGGTGATCGACATCCTGCAGCACTTGTGGGAGGTCTTCGTCGAGGAGGACGCGACGCTGGTCGAGGTCAACCCGCTGGTGAAGACCCCGCAGGGGAGGGTCCTCGCGGTCGACGGGAAGGTGTCGCTGGACGACAACGCGGACTTCCGACACCCGGACCACGCGGCGCTGGCCGACATCGCCTCGGAGAACGCGCTGGAGGTCAAGGCCAAGAAGAAGGGCCTGAACTACGTCAAGCTGGACGGGCAGGTCGGGGTGATCGGCAACGGCGCCGGCCTGGTGATGTCCACCCTGGACGTGGTGGCCTATGCCGGTGAGGCACACGGCGGGGTGTCGCCGGCGAACTTCCTGGACATCGGCGGCGGCGCGTCCGCCGAGGTGATGGCCAACGGGCTGGACATCATCCTCACCGACCCGGACGTCAAGTCGGTGTTCGTCAACGTGTTCGGCGGCATCACCTCCTGCGATGCGGTCGCGAACGGGATCGTCGGAGCCCTGCAGATGCTGGGCGACGAGGCCAGCAAACCGCTGGTGGTGCGGCTGGACGGCAACAACGTCGACGAGGGCAGACGGATCCTGCTGGCGGCCGCGCACCCGCTGGTGACGCTGGCCGAGACCATGGACGAGGGCGCCGACAAGGCCGCTCAACTAGCGCACGCAGGAGTCTGAGCAGATGGCGATCTTCCTGAATGAGAACTCCCGGGTCATCGTGCAGGGCATGACCGGCGGCGAGGGCACCAAGCACACCCACCGGATGCTGGCGTCCGGGACGAACATCGTCGGCGGGGTGAATGCCCGCAAGGCCGGTACCAAGGTCGATTTCGACGGCTCGGTACAGCCGGTGTTCGGTTCGGTGGCCGAGGCGATGGAGCAGACCGGGGCGAACGTGACGGTGCTGTTCGTGCCGCCCGCGTTCACCAAGGACGCGATCATCGAGGCCATCGACGCCGGCATCGGGCTGGCCGTGGTGATCACCGAGGGCGTGCCGGTGCACGACTCCGCGGTGGCCTGGGCGCACGCCGTCGGGACCGGGAACAAAACCAGGATCATCGGCCCGAACTGCCCGGGCATCATCTCCCCGGGCAAGTCCAACGCCGGGATCATCCCGGCCAACATCAGCGGCCCGGGAAGGGTTGGTCTGGTGTCGAAGTCCGGCACCCTGACCTACCAGATGATGTACGAGCTAAGGGATCTCGGGTTCTCCACGGCGATCGGCATCGGCGGCGACCCCGTCATCGGCACCACCCACATCGACGCGCTCGAGGGCTTCGAAGCCGATGACGAGACCGAGGCGATCGTGATGATCGGCGAGATCGGCGGCGACGCCGAGGAGCGCGCGGCCGCCTACATCGCCGACCACGTCACCAAGCCGGTCGTCGGCTACGTCGCCGGGTTCACCGCCCCCGAAGGCAAAACCATGGGCCACGCCGGCGCGATCGTGTCCGGCTCCGCCGGCACCGCGCAGGCCAAGAAGGAAGCCCTGGAAGGCGTCGGCGTCAAGGTCGGAAAAACCCCATCGGAAACCGCCAGGTTGCTCCGGGCCGTGCTCAGCTAGTCGCCGGAGGCTATCGGCACGCCACGCCGCACGCGATGCCCTCGGCGTGAGGCTGTGGTGACGGGTTCAGGAATCGGTACCGTCGAGGCGACTATGCCGACAAGCGAGGGGTTCTGGACTGATGAGTGGGCCGCAGCGGGGCGATCCCGGTGCGCCTCCGGGAGAACAGTGGCGTCCGGTGACGGGATCGCCCGTTCCGTCCTGGGCCGTCGGGTCGATTCCTGGCGCAACTGCTGGTGAGGCGCCGACTGGTGACGGGCCTGCTGGTGACGGTTCGGCCGGTGGTGCCGCGACCGGACAGGGCGCGCAGGCCGGCACCGGATCGGCGCCGACCGGCCGGTCGACCCGGTGGGAACTGGCCAGGGTCCTGGCCGTTGCCGTCATCGCTCTCGGCCTGCTGAACTTCATCTGGGGGTTCCTGCCCGAACTCTCGCTGCCGAGGTCGCAGACCACCCAGGGCAGCCTGTCGGTCTTCAGCATCGGGCCTGCCTACGTGCCGATCCTGCTGCTCACCGCAGGTCTGCTGGCGATGACGGCGTTCCTGCCCGGCGAGGAGAGGTCCCGGTTCGCGGTTGCTGCGGTATCGGCGGGCGGCGCGATCGGCGCGATCGTCTCGCTCGGCACCCAGGACGCGGTGTCCGGATTCGGCCAGGTCAGCAAGGGGATGGGCGCGATCCTGCTGGTGATTTTCGGGATCATCCAGGCGGTGGTGGCGCTGACCGCATTCGTGATCGGGTCTGGGTTCGTGGCAACGCCGCGCGCGGCGGGGCAGAGCTTGCGGGAGCCCGGACCGGGAGATCAGGCGCGGACCGGAGCAGGACCGACCGCTTTCCGGGAGGCGAGGCCGCCCACCGCTCAGCCGTACCCGAGCCAGCCGTACCCGAGCCAGCCGTACCCGAGCCAGCCGTACCCGAGCCAGCCGTACCCGGGTCAGTCGTACCCGGGTCAGTCGTACCCGGGTCAGGGGTGGCCGGGTCAGGGGTGGCCGGGTCAGGGGTGGCCGGCGCCCGCGGGGCCCTGGGGTGCCGCGGCCGACCCTCCCTCCGACAACCCAACGGGAAGGGGCCGGGCCGGGTACGGCCCGGCCCCGTCGCCCTCGGCCTACCCGGCCGGACCCGTCGGCGGTGCCCCGTGGGAGCCGTCGCGCTCGTCCATCCCGCCGTCGGCCGACGCACGATCGGCCGATACCGACCCGCACGGCATCCCGTTGGTCGATCCGGCCGGTCCTCCGCCGGCCGCCGAACCGGACGTAGTGCTGCCTGCGTCACCCGCGCCGGAGCCGCCGACTTCGCCGTCGGAATCCGCGGCCGGCGTACCGCCCACCGACCGGTCGGTGCCCGGACCGGGTCAACCGGGCGACGACCGACGGCCGTGGGACGCCTCCGCGGACCAGGATCCGAGTCCCGGCAGTTGACCGTACAGATGCCCCGATAACCCTCCGCGGTTGATCCGATCGGGGGCGCCGACGGCGAGCCTCGGCCACGAACGGGCGCGCCACTGTGACAGTGGCGGGGTGACCCAGTTGGCTCCGGAACGGATTGCCCCACCAGGGAACCCACTGTCCGCCGACCACCCGAACGGGCTAGTCGCTGCGGCCGCTGCGGTGCGCGGTGCCGCGGTCGCGATTTCCGGCTTGATCTTCACCGCTGGCATCGCGCTCGTTGTCTGGGCCATCACGCCCGCATCGGGAGCGGAGGCCGGCGCCGCCATGCGCGCCGGGGTGGCCGGTTTTGCGCTGGCGAACCTGATGCCGATCAGCGTCGCCGGGACCGTACTGACGCTGCCGCCCCTCCTGCTCACCGGGCTGATCGTCGCGCTACTCACCTCGGTGGCCCGGCACGGCCGCTACCTCCCGCAAGGCCGGGCGCAGGAAGCGCTGGCCGTGCTGGTCAGCGCCGGCACGTACGGACTGATCGTCGCCGCCACCACTCGCGGGTTCGGCCCGCCGGAGGCGATCCCGGCCTGGTCGGTGTGGACGGCAACGGCAATCGCGCTGTGCGCCGTGGCCGCCGGCACCATCGGCCGGGAATCGGCTTGGGGCTCCTGGTGGCGGGGTGTGACGCCCGCCTGGGTGCACACCGGAGCGCGCGGCGGTGCGGTGGGGCTGGGCGTGCTGATCGCCGGGGGCGGGCTGGCCCTGGTCGCGGCCCTCGTCACGCACTTCGGGTCGGCGGTCTCCGTGTCGGCGCTAGCGGCACCGACCTGGACCGATGGTCTCGGCCTGGCGCTGCTGGGCATCGTCTACGTGCCCAACGCAGTGGTCGCCGGGGCCGGTTATCTCACCGGTGTCGGTTTCGTCGTCGGGCCGGGGACGTACTCGCCGTTCTCGTCCTCCATTGTCGAATTGCCCGCGGTGCCGCTGCTGGCGGCGACCCCCGACCACTCAGGAGTGTCCCCGGTCGGCATCGCGTTGATGCTGGTACCGCTGCTTGCCGGCGGGCTGATCGGCTGGCGGGTGGTCCGTCAGTTGACCACCCGGCAGGAGCGTGCGTACGCGGCCGCTGTCGCCTCCGCGGCGGCGTCGGTCGGGGTGGGGGCGTTGGCGTGGATCGCCTCGGGCGGGGTCGGGGACGGGCGGTGGGCCACCATGGGTTCCCCGCCGTTGCTGACGGCGGGTGCGGCCTTTGTCGAGGTCGGCGTCGTCGCGGTCGGCTTCGCGGCATTCGCCCAGGCAGGCTCGGTGCCGTGGCGGGTGGTGCGGGCCGGTGTCGAGGACGACGACATGCTCGACTCCGTGGTGACAGATGACTTCGCGGATGACGATGACGAACTGCTGGACGCGGACGGCTCCGAGGTCAATGGTCTCGACGAGGGCCTCGACGACGATTCTGACGGCGATTCCGCCGACGAGAATGCCGAACTGGATGCCGCTGACCAGGACGCGACCGATGGCGTCGAAGAGGGGGAGGCTGACGCGGACGCCGGCGCTGCAGTCCCCGCCGAGCAGGATGGCG